>JAZUAZ010000157.1:0-28204 GCA_045638245.1 Acutalibacteraceae bacterium
TTGAAAGCCTCAACACCGGTCTGAACATTTTCAATTGTGGGGTTGGGCTTGATGTTTGAATAGATTTCGTAAGGAATTTCTGCTGCATCAAGAATATCTGTTACCTTTTTTGTAACTGAGAACTTGATAAGATCAGGGTCAGAGCATACGAAAGCCTTTTTGAAAGCTCTTGCTTTAATTTCGTTCGCAATTTCATTGATTGCGCCCTTACCGTGATAAGATGTTTCGTTAAGTACAAATCTGTTTGCCATAATTTTACTCCTTTTGTTTAGTAGAGGTTTACCTCGCTATTTATTTTACAACAAATATGCATTATCGGTCAACAGTTTTGGTGTTTTTATATCGTTTTTTATACAAATTTAATCAGGTCTATATGTATATTTTATTAAAAAATGTTTTTTTTATAAAAATTATAGAATTAAAAGTTGAATTGTGATATAATTCTTTACGGAAAAATTCAAGGAGTTGATTTACTATGATTTACAAATGCAAAAAAGTAATATCGATTATTCTTACGGTGCTTTTGCTGTTCAGTACTTTTTCGGTTGCAATTACTGCAGCTGATGCAGAAGTGCTTGCTGATGTAAAGCCTACGGTAAAAATTGTAAGCTTTATGAGAGGAGAACAGGCTGATCTTCGTTCAAGTGAGCTGTTAGAAGCCCATGTTGAGGGGTATGACGGTAATGTTCGTGAACTCACCTATAAATGGGAGAGTACACTCGGAACTTATCTTTATGTTTACAATTCCCACAATATGTATAATATCAACAACACTGACGGCGAAATTGAAATCCATAATACGGATAAAAAAATTAGCCCTCTTTCTAATATGGTTAACAGAACCTACAATAAAGAGTTTTCAGGTGTAGGCTATGCCTGGGCTTCAGTTTACGGTGCCAGCATAAAGGGTAGCACTTCTCTTGTCGGTACTGTTAAGGTTACGGTTTATGATAAGAACGGAAACGTACTTTGTACCGACAGCCACGAGGGTAAATACAGTAACAGAAAAAACAGCGGTTTTGTTATTTATAATCTTGATGCTGATATGGATAATGTTGTTATCGGTCTGTTTGAAGGCGACAAGAGAAACGTTAAAGATCTTCTTGGTGAAAGTGCGGTTGTACATATTACTTGTGTTGAAAGCACTGTTTCAAACGGTGCTGTTATCTCAGGCTCGGAGCATATCAGACTTACAAAAGAAAACGGAGATTACTATATTACCGGTACCAACGCAGGTACAAGTACCTCTTCAGATGGTGATGCTCAGGTAGATCTTGATATCAAAAAAGGTAACTGTAAGTTTCACAATGGTACAGCCGGAGATGCAATAACTACGGTTTTTGTTTTCAAAAAACCCATCACGGATACAACAACCAATACACTTACTCTCACCGGTAATCTCGATGATCGTTGCGATTATTTTATTGATGGTGTAGAAGGAACGAGACAGGACGATAACACGATAATATTCAAGGGACTTACACCGAATACAAGCTATACTGTTGAGGTAAGAGGCGAATATGTGGATAAGAACGGCACAACAAAGTATGCTTATGCTTACGTCTACGATACCACAAAGCCGGTGTATCAGGCTACAGTATACACATACCTTGACGGAGTTCTTACGGATATATCTGATATTCACGGCGATGACGTGACCCTTTATCTTCACGAGGATAAAGAAAATGCTTCATACATTGAGCTTATTAAGGATGGAAGAAATAAGGGTACCTATACTGCTGCAGTCAGCAACGGTATATATTATCCGTGGCATATTGAAGCAGGCGACCATTACCACCAGGCAAGAGAGTATAAGCTTATTGTTGAAAATGCAAACGGTGAACTCAGTCTTCACCACTACAGTGTGACGTACAATACAAATAGTGGTGCTTTTGCTGACGGAGATAAAGTTTTTAAAGATGTTTTCTCAAGCGGTGCTTCTGTTGACGCGATTACAGATGTGCCTGTTCGTGAAGGATATATTTTCACAGGTTGGGAATATGACGGTAAAGTTATTTCTTCCGGAGATGAAGTTACATCTTCCATTACTGCACCGATAGTGCTTAACGCCAAATGGGAAAAAGCTATAAATGTTACGATCAACGTTACTATTAACCACAAGGTTGACGGAGGCTTTGACTCGAATGAAAACAAGGATGAGCTTATAGTTGACTTCCTTGAGCAGACGAAGGATTCACCGGCTTTTGTTGAAACCGGAGACAAGCTTTTCTTTGCAAAAGAAGGAGTAACCGATGAGAACGGCAATGCGAAGGAATATAAGTATACCGCCGATATAAAGGGTGGAGAGATTCTCGAAACCAGGTATACTGCAATCGTACCTACATATGAAGGACGTCTTGAAAGCTCTTATTTTGGTGTTTCGCTTGCTAAATCGGGATACGATGTTGGTGAAATCAAAAAGATAAAGGACGCAAACGGTAATTGGATAATAGATGTTCCGCTTGTATACAATCCTGACGATTTTGACATTGAGTTCAGTGTAAGGATGGACGAGGATGTTCCTGTTGAGCTTTATCCCGATGCAGTTATCGTTAAAATTGCATGCTGGGATACCGAAAAGAACGAGTGGGTTATTATTACTCAGCAGAGAACAACCGAAACTACCGTAAGACCCGGTGTTCGTGTTGATATTGATAAAACAACAGGCGAGGGTAAGGGCTCATATCCTGTGTGGAAGCATGATGCTGACGGTTTAGCTTACGGCTACCGTGCTGTAGTTACAGGCTTTATTTATAAGAATTCAACTATTGTTGTTCCCACCGAGAAGGATCACACCAAGGAAGACGGAAATGTTATTGTGACATATACGGACAATAATTACACTGCAATAATGGGTGATGTTTCTGACGGAAAGCAGTTCAGTACCTCTCTTTACGGTGCATACTACAACGATGAAACAGATTCACAAAAGGGTACACTTGATGCTGTTATCACCGTTGAAAAATACAATGTAACCTTTGACGCTCAGGGCGGCACAGTAAACGGAAAAGAAAAAACAGTAGCAGAGGATAAATACCGTATACCGTCTTTTGAAGATTATCAGCCGATAATGGGGGATCACAACTTCCTCGGATGGTACACAGAGGATGGTAAGCCTGCAACGGAGGGCGAGCTTCTTACAGAAAATATCGTTCTTTACGCAAAGTGGGACCGTGTACTTATAGGTGAACTTGTTGTTGACGGTTACTATAAGGATGATAATGGTGACCATATTGTAAATATTTCGGATCGTGCTGATCGTGCCCTCATCGAGCTTGAAGAAATAACAGATGATGGCGTTTATAATATTGCAGGTCAGATTGTAGATATCGAATGGCTCGTTGACGAGCATTTCAGTGTACCCGTCAGCTATAAATTTACAGGTCTTAATCCTGACAAGAGATACCGTATAGATGTTTATCTTATAAACTATGATACAGCCTATCAGAATTCGACTACAATAATTAACGGCAACGGAGATATACACGATGATTACAATGCCGATGATTACGAGGCTGTTTATCCTGAAGGCGAACTTATAACTGATGTAAATGTATTCCTTTCTTTTGTACCTGAGGTTTATTTTCAGCACGTTGAAATTGATTCCACACTTATAGGAGAAAGCTTCAGACCTACTGACGCACTCGTTGAGTATCTCGGTAAAGAAGTTGGAAGTGGTGAGGATTACGGCATCATCATTCAACATAAGGTTGAGCCCTTCGGTGTCGAAGTAGGTATGGATAAGGCTACAGGACATAATGGCTTTAACTCCTATAGAGAAGACGGTAAATACGGTTGTGAAGTCTGGAAAGAGATTTTCAACGGCAACCTTTATGATTATCAGGCAAACCTTACAAAGCTTGACGGCATAGGACTTTCGGAGTGGCCGGTTATTGTTTCATATGGTGACAGCGTACGTTGGAGTCCTTATAATCAGGCACCTACGGATGCACTTAAGGTTGCAATTATACCTCGATGGTATTACATAAACTACGATTGGAATGATGGTTCTGAGGTTGTGGAATCAATATCACGAGGTCACATCTGGAGCCATAAAACCATAATCGACTATAAGCCTGAGAAGGAAGGCTATAACTTTGTAGGATGGTTTGACAAGGACGGAAACGAAGTAACGGAAATTGCTGCTGACGTTGCTTCTGATACAACTCTTTATGCGAAATGGGAACGCTTGTCAACTCCCGTTGAGCCTCTTGGAATCGTAAGCTATATTGTTGAGCATTATAAGGAAAATAGTGACGGATCTTATAGTGTTGTTACAGATGACATTGAGATAAAGAGGGGAAACGTTGGAGATGTTGTATCTGCACAAGCAAATACCTATGACGGCTTCGCTTATAATGCGATAATATCAGTAACGAGCGGTGAGCTGAAAAAGATATATAGCAATGAGGATATTGTTGTTCTTAAGCTCTATTATGACCTTGACATTATGGGCGATGGAGAAGGTTCTGACGGTGTTTCTGACAAGTTCCAGAAAAAGGTTATTTTCAGAATTGTAAACGGCGTATGGTCAGACGGTACAGTTGCCGATATTATTAAGGTTGTTGATCTCAAAACAGACGGAAAATACGACGTTAACGGATCTGCAAGTATTGTTATACCTTCAGGCATGATAGCAAACGAGGGATTCTCAGGCGGAGAATGGAACACGGATGTTCCGGCAGTTGTAAAAGGAACAAACACAGAGGTTTATACCTATAGCTTCTCAAAGAATGCATCACTTGTTGAAATTATAGGTGTAAAGTATATTGTTGAGCATTACAAGGCTGATAAAGACGGAAACTATTCCGATAATCCTTTTGAAAGAGAAATTTTAAACGGAAAAATCGGAGAAACAGTATCTGCAACTGAAAAGGAATACGAGGGCTATAAGTTCAATTCTGAAAAATCTGTTGTTAACGGTACTCTTACGAGCATCTCTTCGGCAGAGGATATTGTTGTTCTCAGGTTATACTACGATATGGATGCTCAGGGTGATGAAAATGATGATCCTGAGGTTCCTGATAATCCTGATATTCCCGGTGAGCCTGATACTCCGGATAATCCCGATACTCCGAATACTCCCGATACTCCTGCGGATCCGGAAAAACCCAACGGCGATGGCGGTATCAGCGGTGATGTAAAGCACCATATTGTTTTCGGTAAGACTGACGGAATCGGATGGTATAAGGTATCTCAGGATGGTGGAAAGACCTATGATATTGTTTTCGGTAACTCAACCTATGAGGTGCCTGACGGAACACAGATTATCGTTAAGGTCGGTGATCTTATGGGTGATGCGTTTACATTCTATGTTAACGGAAACGCAATTGAGCCTGATGAAAACGGAAATCTTGTGATTACCGTTGACGGTTATATGCTCATAGGCGCACTTGGCTATAAGGTTGAAGTTCCTGATGTTGAAGAGTCACTTAATTGGTTCCAGAAGCTTATCAAAGCAATTAGAGATTTCTTTGCAAGACTTTTTGGAAAAAAATAAATAGTAAAAATCACCTCTTCCTGTTAAAGTGAAGAGGTGATTATGTATTAAAGCCGTCCGATGATATTTCGCGGACGGCTTTCGATATAATTATAAATTAAAATATGCCTTGATTTTTTTGGCTGAAAATTTTGTTTTGATTTTCTTAGGTTTTTCGTTTTCTGTAAGCGGTGTATCCGGGTAGGGCACTGCATTGAGGTTTTTGAGTTTTGCTTCACTGTTCTCGGGTTCAGCACCGCAAAGAGGACAACGCTTATAGTTTTCCGGTAAATCTACGTTGCATTTATTACATCTCATTTTTTCTTACTCCGTTTCCGTGTGAGCTTTCAATTCTTATATCCAATCCTTGCTCTGAAAGGACTCTTACACAGTGCATAGGCCAGCTCGTATCGTGACTGCAGATTGAAAAGCACATTGTAAATAATCCGTTGTATGTAAGGGATGAGCATGTACTGATAAGACCGTATCCGCTCGTGTCACCGTTTATGCCCTCAACACGTTCAACCTTTCCCCTGAGTTTATCGTTCATTTCCGAAGTGCCTGTATTGGTAAGGATTGTAGTGTTGGCAGCGTGAGATTTGTGCTGCATTTTACGCATTACGGGAAGCTTGATAAAGTTTGGCACAACCCTCAGAACAGGATTTGTTGTTAATGAACCGTATCGGTTGAGTGCTTTTTGCATTTCGGACTTTTCAAGCTTTTTCTTAAGCTGACCTTTTATTGCTTCACAGATTTCGTCAAAGGTATAATCACTTTTTCCTTTGGGATCAAAAACAATATCTGTCTGTATTGTGAAATTTCGAACACTGTCTGTAGGAAAATATTTGCGAAGATTAACGGGGATAGCTATTGATATGGGAAGCTCAATAGGCTTGCTTGCTTTACGGATAGTGCCGAGAATAAGAGCGGCAGCAACATATTCGGTTACTGTCATAGATTTTTCTTTGGCTTTTTCGAGAAGCTGGTCGATAGGGGTATAAAGGAAAATAAGCTGAACAAAGCCTGGTTCTATAGTTCCTTCGAGCTGATAGGCTTTTATCGTTGAGCCGTCTGCTTTTTCTCCGCCTTTTTCGTAGAATTTTGCAAAGGCGTTTTCAATGTTTTCCGTTTTTTCGAAAATGTATTCTGCATCGGGATTATCACAAAGCTCAACATATCTTTCGAGAAGGGCGTTAAAATATTCACCCATGCCCTTGCCGTCTGATATATGGTGAGCTGTTTCTATTGCTATTCTGTTTTTGTGATAAAGCACCCTGAAGTCGGGTCTACCATCATTACGGTACGTAATAGGAAGAAGAATTTTACTGTGCTCTTCACGGATTTCCGGTAAAGAGGTCACACACTGCTGATAATTCCAGAAAAATCCCTTTTTCAGGCAACTGTAGATGCTGGGAAAACGGGGAATAAGGTCACTGACCGCTTTTTTGAGTAAGTCGGGGTTTATGTCTCCTGAAGTCAGATTAGCGGAGACTCTGAAGGTGCGTCCCCAATTCTTTGAACTGAGACAAGTGAACATAATTGATGCAGTATCAATTTTCATCCACGAGAAATTTGTCACTGAAGTCACTCCAATTTTCATTTTTTTGTATTCTATCACAGATGACAATCGTGTGTCAATATATGTAACATTAAACAACAAATTGTTTACTTTTATCGATTATAATTAAATTTACAAAGTTTTATTGAAATATTATAAGCGTTTTGATATAATACAATATATTTCGAAAAAAGGGATGATAAGTCTGAACAGGATTAAAAATCTTTTTGCAGCTTCACTTGCCTCTTTTATACTTCTTGTATCGGTGTTTCTTATAGGCTTTTCGTACGAAGTAAATGCTGTTAATGATGAGGAATTTGTTATCACATTGGCATATGGAGACCGTTATAGTCCGGAAAACTGTGACAGTTTTGAGATAGTTGATGCGGGAAAACCGACTTCTTTCAAAGTGGGCTATGGTGTAAAGTCGGGAACCCGTGATGATGCTGTGCTGAAAATTGAAAACGGTGTGATCGTAGCTTCAGGTATAGGCGAGGGCGTGCTGAAACTCACCTCTGACGAAGGAGAAAAGCTCTGCAGAATCAAGGTTGAAAAAGCACCGATTTCGATGTTTCTGCTTATCGGGCAGAGCAATATGGCCGGCTCAGACGGTAAGGCGAGTCGCTCTGTTGCTTGTGAAAACGGACAGGTTTATTCAAGCTACGGTTCATCCTCGTATCTTACAAAAAATAATGCTGCACAGTTTGTTCCGTCAGCTCTTGAGGGCGAATATGCACAGAAGAACACCTGCGGCAACAGTGTATATTTGTCCCTTAATCCGGTAAATACACTCACCGAGGATGGAGAGGGCAAAATAGGTCTTGATTCTGCTCTTGCTTATGAGTGGAACAGGCTTACCGGAGATAAGGTCTGGGTTATAAATGCTGCTCATGGCGGTACTCCGATATCACAGTGGGTTAAGGACGGAACAGAGTATACTCAGGCTGTTGCTATGTTTTCCGCCGCTCAGAAGGTAATGCGTGCTGAGATAGATGCAGGACATTATGAACTCAGAAACTACGGATATTTCTGGCTTCAGGGTTGTTCTGATGATAGGTCTAGTGCAGAAAAATATTATAAATCATTTTTGTCTATGCATAACGGATTAAAGAATGACCTTGCTTACGATATTGACGGCGACGGAGATAAGGATTCTTTTGAGTTCTGCGATATAATTATGCCTCGTGCAGGCGCTGAGGACAGGCGTGGATACAGAAGGGGTAAATATACTGATGTAGCTACAAGTCGATATTACACAACCTTTCTCGATCTTGAGATGAGAGGTCATAGAGTAGCCCAGTACTACCTGTGTAACACCCCCGGCAACGATATAAATCTTGTTTGCAATATTGGTGATTCGTGGGTATATATGCCTGATTCGACTCATGGAGTAAAGACTTATTTTGAAAACAAGTATCCGGATGGTCGGGTAAATTATCCCGTTCAGACTCCGCAGTCGGAGAGCTGGTACAAGCCCGTTACACCGGAGGATGTTCATGACAATATCCACTATAATCAGATAGGTTATAACGAAATTGGCTTTGAAACCGCCCTTAATGCGGCGTATACCCACGGAAGACTTGAGAAGCCCGATATACCCGTAAGTGTAACATTTTACGACTGGACAGGTTACCGTCAGGTTGATACGGTGAACGCTTCAATTGAGCCGAGAGCATCAGCTCTTGTTGTACCGGTTGTGTATCCGGTTTATGAGTCAAAATCGGTTACCTATAAGCTTTCCGATGAAAAGGTTATGAGCTATGATTTTTATGACCTTACAGTGGATATGGGCTATGGTGACGGACTCACCCTTACAAGCGTAGGTGCCGCTGAAGAGAAGATGGTAGCTATCAGTGGAATTGCAGTCAGGCAAGAGCACTCTTTTACCGAATATATCCCGGATAATAATGCAACCTGCACTAAAGACGGTACACTTACCGCTTACTGCGATAAAGGCTGTGGTTTTACTGATACGATTGAGGATAAAGGTACAAAAATAGGGCATTCTTTTTCGAGTTACACCTATGATAATAATGAGACCTGCACAAAAAACGGAACAAAGTCCGCTCTTTGTGATAACGGGTGCGGTACACGTAAAAGCATTACCGTTCAGAATAGTGCTAAGGGACACAGCTTTACAGTTTACCGCAAGGAGCCTGCTACCTATGTAAAAAATATAACCTATGTATCTGTTTGTGATTTTTGCAGCGCTACCGATTCCTATGAGGATAAAAACACAAGACTTAAGCTTCTGAAGCCCGGGTATATTACCGCTACGGCAGACAAGAACTCTGTAACACTTACGTGGGGAAGCGTAAAGGGCGCTACGGGATACAGAATTTATGAGCGCAACAAAACAACGGGTAAATGGGAAATTATTGTAAATAATGCAACAGGCACTACATATAAAATTACAAATCTTTCATCAGGAAAGAGCTACAATTATGCGGTCAAAGCTTTTGCAAAGGATAAAACAACGTTTTATGCTGCAACTTACGCTTCTGTAAAGGTTAAAACTCTTACTTCTGCCGATAAGCAACTCAGAGCAGAGAATGTTAAGGATAAATCGCTCACTCTGAAGTGGGATAAGATCAAGGGTGCTTACGGTTACAGAATATATAAGTTGAATAATAAAGGCAAGTGGGAGACCCTTATAAAAAACACTACAAAAACCTCTGCGGAAATCAGCTCGCTCAGTGGGGGGCAAAGCTATGTTTTTGCCGTAAGATATTATACTAAAATATCCGGGACAACCAAGTGGTCGGATACTTCTGATATGTTGAAGATAACAGTGTTTACCTGTCCTGCAAGCGTGAAAAAATTAAGTGCTTCACCACAGGAAAAAACTGTTGATCTCAGCTGGAAAAAGGTAAGCGGTGCCACGGGCTACAGAGTGTATATGAAAACTGATAGCGGATGGAAGGCTCTGAAAACTACTACATCCGATAAGTATACGGTAACCGGACTTAAATCTGGTACAAAATATACGTTCGCTGTTAAAAGTTATATAAAAACAGCTAATTGCACCATATGGGCAAATACATATACAAGCTGCAGTGTCTACACGCTCCCGTCTGTACCGTCTAAAATCAGCAGCACTGTTGCATCTTCTGATGTGACACTAAGCTGGAAAAAATCAGGAGGAGAGACAGGTTACAGGGTTTACATTTATAATTACAGTACCAAAAAATGGGATACTGCCGTAAAATCAACAAAGAATCTGAAGGTTGTTTTTGAAAACCTAGAAAAAGGAAAAACCTACAAATTCGCAGTACGTCCTTATGTTTACACCGGCAGTGAATATGTCTGGGCAAAAAACTATAAAACTATTGCTGTAACTGTTTAAAAAGCTAAAAAAGATGTATTCTTGCAGAATTTCTGCCGAATACATCTTTTCTTTTTTAATTTGTTCCCCAGAATTTTCTGTCCAGGCTTCTGTACTGTACCGCCTCGGTAATATGCTCAAGCTGAATGGTTTCACTGCCGTCGAGATCGGCTATGGTCCTTGCGATTCTAAGAATTTTGTCGTAGGCTCTTGCCGAAAGGTCGAGAGAGGTGAAGCATTTTTCAAGAATCGCCTTACATTTATCGTCAAGCTCACAGTGTTTTCTTGTCATATCAGGTGTCATTTTTGCATTGCAGGTAACAGAAGTACCTTTGAATCTTTCATTCTGAATTCTACGGGCTTTATTTACTCTCTTTTTGATTTGTGCCGAGGATTCTGCCGGTTTGTTGTCAGAAAGCTTATCGAAGTCTACCTGAGGTACTTCAATATGTATATCGAGTCTATCGAGCAGAGGGCCACTGACCTTCGAAAGATATTTTGCTGCACTTCCTTTAGGACAGCTGCACTTTCTTGTAGGATGACCGTAGTATCCGCAGGGGCAAGGATTCATAGCGCATACAAGCATTACCTCACAAGGGTAGGTGAGGGAGCCTGATACTCTTGAAATTGTAATTTTCCCGTCCTCAATGGGCTGACGAAGAGCTTCCATTGTATTCTTCTGAAATTCGGGAAGCTCATCAAGAAACAGTACTCCGTGATGGGCGAGGCTAACTTCACCGGGAGCAGGAATACGTCCTCCGCCTGAAAGGCCTGCAGTTGAAATTGTATGATGAGGTGAGCGGAATGGTCTTGACTTTATGAGAGATACATTGTCGGGAAGGAATCCGGCTATAGAGTGTATCTCGGTAACTGCAAGGCTCTCCTCGAAAGTCATATCGGGAAGAATGGAGGGAATTCGTTTTGCGAGCATACTTTTACCTGAACCCGGAGGACCGATCATGAGTACATTGTGTCCTCCTGCGGCGGCGATTTCAAGTGCTCGTTTGGGTTGATACTGACCTTTTACATCACTGAAATCAGGTGTATACTCTAACGGACGTGTATATTCTGAGTAAAGCTCCTTTGAAAGCCTTCTGATTTTCTTTATCCCTTTGAGATGGTCAATCAGCTGCTTTACATTTTGAACGGGATATATATCAATTCCGCTTACGACACAGCATTCACAGGAGTTGCCTGCGGGGACATATATTTCTGTCATTCCGAGTGCTTTCGCCTTGATTACCATTGAAAGAGCACCTTTGAGATTTCTTACTTTTCCGCTGAGTGAAAGCTCACCGATAAAAGCGGATTTCTTTATTTCGCACTGAAGCTGTCCCGAAGCAATCAGCAGAGCAACCAGAATGGGGAGGTCATATACAGGACCTTCTTTTCTTATATCTGCAGGCGTAAGGTTAACTGTAATTCTTTTGTCGCTGTATTTGAATCCGTTATTTTTTATAGCAGATCTTACTCTGTCTTTTGATTCGTTTACTGCGGCATCAGGAAGACCGACTATATCCATACGCGGAAATCCGTTTTCAATGGATGCCTCTACGCCGACACCGAAGCTTTTCATTCCGAAAAGACCGATACTGTTTACACGAACAAACATAATATCTCTCCTTTTTTACATCCGGTTTCATTATACAGTTAAATTTTACGTTTGTAAATATCAATCCTTCAACAATTCGGTGTCAGGATAAAAATGATTAAGAATTTCTTTGTAGGTATATCCCTGCCTGGCCATAAAATCAGCACTGTACTGACTCATTCCCAGACCGTGTCCTTTTCCGTAAACGGTAAATTCAACTTTGCTGTCTGTGGCAGTGACGGTGAAATTAGGACTTTTAAGCTCAAGGAGTGCTTTCAGCTCGGCACCGCTTATTGTTCCGTTGCCGATGTTTACCTCTTTTACATATCCGTTTTCAGTTGTAGTGTGAACCCTTATCCATTCCTTTTTATCTATTCCTTCGACGCTTATTCCGTCGATAGTTCCAATTATTGATGAAAGCTCACTATAGGTAAAGGTGTTTGTTGAAACGAGATCTGGGCTCAGCTTGTCGCCGGGGGCATCCACACTGACGAGGTAGGGCAGAGCGTTTTCCCACACGTCTGAACTGTTGGCGGTACTTCCGGATGAAATTCCGTGGAAAACTGCAAGTATAGGTTCGTTATTGTATGAAACATATTCATTTTCTACACTTTCAACAGCATTTCTGATTTTATTGTAATATGTATCAAACTTGTCTCCCCAACGCTTCTTCATCTGTTCCGTAGTAAGAAAGCCTTGGTGTATGTTACTATCATCGGATATATCCCAAAGCTCCTTTGATGCATTGTCGGAGTTAAGCAAAATCCACTTTAGATATGTATAGCTTGCAACCGCCTGTGCTTTCAAGGCCTCATCGGTAAAGGATGCCGGCATTTCGCTGGCCACCGAGCCTATGAGATAGTCAGTGATGTCTGTTGTAAGCACACGGTTTGAGGAAACCTGAAGCACCCTGACTGTATTATTGTTACTTAAAAGTTCAGTGTTTTCCGATGAGGGTTGTGATACATCCGGAGTGAAGGACATCAATGTGATGAACGGAGTGAATGCTATAAGAAATACGAGCAAAAGTGAGCTTAATAAATAGTTTTTCATATTGACTGTCCTCTCTTGACAATATAGTTACAATGTTATAAAATATAATGAAATATTATAATATGGATAAGTATATGTATTTATATAGCGGAGGTATGACTATGTACGATAAATACGAGCCTATTTCTCCTGAACTTCTCGAGGTAATGAGTCAGAAGATTCAGAGGAAAAGTAAAATAGATATGGATGATTTCTGGAAATACGGTGTTAAAAGAGGCTTGCGTAATCCTGACGGAACGGGTGTTATGGCAGGGCTTACAAATATCTGTTCGGTTGACGGTTATTATATAGAAGATGGCGAAAGAGTGCCGAAGCAAGGTGTTCTTAAGTACAGGGGTATAAATATCAACGATATTATTGAGGCGTGCGAAAAGGAAGACCGTTTCGGATATGAAGAGGTTGTATATCTTCTTATATTCGGTTCACTTCCTACAAAGGATCAGCTTGCTCTTTTCAAAAAGACACTCAGTGATTGCAGACAGCTTCCTAAAACCTATATTGAGGATGTTCTTATGACCAATGCATCCTTTGATATTATGAATAAGCTTGCAAGATGCATACTTGTTTCTTATTCGTTTGACGAAAATCCTGATGATTTATCAGTTGAAAATGTGCTTCGGCAGTCAGTGCAGATTATTGCTCAGATTCCTGTTATTATCAGCTACGCATATCAGGTTAAGCGTATGAAGTACTATGGTAAGAGTATGTATTTTCATCCGGAAAAGAGAGAGCTTTCAACTGCTGAGACAGTTCTGCGTTCAATACGTTCAGATAAGAAATATACTGATGAAGAAGCAAAGCTTCTTGACATATGTCTTGTTCTTCACGCTGAGCATGGCGGCGGTAACAACTCAACCTTCACAAACAGAGTTCTCACCTCAAGCGGTACTGATACCTACTCAGCTTTTGCGGCTTCGATCGGTTCGCTGAAGGGTTCACGCCACGGCGGAGCAAACATCAAGGTAACAAAAATGATTGAGGATATCAAGCTTAACGTGGCTGACACCTCTGACAAGGCACAGATTCTCGCTTATCTTGAGAAAATCATCAGAAAAGAAGCCAATGATGGTTCGGGTCTTGTTTACGGTATGGGTCATGCGGTATATACTCTTTCTGACCCGAGAGCGGTTATCCTTAAGAAGAAAGCTAAGGAATTTGCATACAAAAACGGCTTTGAGGCTGATTTTGAGCTTATAAATTCTATAGAAAAGCTTACTCCCGAAGCATTCAGAAGAGTCAAGGGTAAGAACAAGGCTATGTGTGCCAACGTTGACCTTTATTCGGGTCTTATATACAGAATGCTCGGTATTCCTGAGGATCTGTTTACACCTCTCTTTGCTACTGCAAGAGTTGCAGGTTGGGCTGCGCACAGGCTTGAAGAGCTTCTTACGGGCGGTAAGATAATAAGACCGGCATACAAGAATATTGCTCTTCCGAAAAAATATGTTCCCATGGATGAGCGTATTGAAAATTACAACTCTCTTGAAGAATACATTCCTTCTGACCAGAGAGTTTATACGGAGGAATAATGATGAAGATAAAAAATTCGGTTTCCTCTCTTGATGCGAGGATTCTCGGTATTGTTTTTGCGGTTGTAAGCGCTGTATCAGTTGCTTTAAGAACATATCAGATGTTTAACTGCATTGAGCCGGTTACAGGTTTTAATGTGGGACCGCAGTGGCTTATGATACTGTTGTATGTGATTATTTTTGTAAGTTGTCTTGTTTTTTGCGTTTTTTCATATCTTAGCAAGGATACTGCTGAACTTCAGGCTATGGGTATGAAGTCAAAGAATACATCTGTTTTTGCTTTGCTTATGGCGCTTCAATTTCTTATTAACTGGCTTTTAAACGTGTTTGGTGGTGTTGATTCTCTTTCCGGAACACAGTCAGGTGAAGGCTTTAAGGGCCTTATGGCTTCGGGCTTGCTTACAGGCGGACTTCAGGGTGTGTTTGCTTTTTTATCAATGATTTATATGGTAATTTTTGCCTTTGATATGAGAAACGGAACGGTTAAGGCATCAAAATTCAAAATTCTTGCCCTTGCTCCCGCGGGCTGGGCTACAGTACGTCTTGTAGAAAGATTTTTAAGCCAGATAAGTTTCCTTGAGATTTCTGACCTTTTTCTTGAGCTTGTGATGCTTTCTTTTATGGCTATGTTCTTTATGGCTTTTGCTCAGGTTAGTTCAGGAGTAAACTCAACCGGTTTTTCATGGAGACTCAGCGGTTTTGGCTATTCTGCTGCTCTTCTTGCTTTGACATTGTTTTTCTCAAGAGCGGCAGTTTCGGTTGTTAAGGGAAGTCAGGTGCTTAACCCCTCTTTTCTTGCTGAGGCAGCAGATCTGACTTTTGCTGTTTTTGTTGCTGTGCTTGTAAGTGAATTACTAAAAAAAGACAGAGTGAGCGAGGAAGTGTAAACTTTGTTTATTGAATATCTTATTTCGGCAGCTACTCAGGTGTCTATTCTTTATGTAATGGTTTTTATCGGTTTTGTGTGCGATAAAAAAGGAATTTACACTGAAAAAACTGCCCGGGCAACAGTAAACTTTCTTCTTTATATTATTGTACCGTGTACACTCATAAACTCATTTATAAAAATTGAGATGAATGAGGATACGGTAAAGAAGTTTTTTATATCCTTTGCTGTTGCGACTGCAACACATCTTATCGGCATTATTATCAATATTCCCTTTTTCAGAAAAAGCAGACATGAAAACAATGCCATCTATAAGTTTGCATCAATTTACGGTAATGTCGGATTTATGGCTTTGCCTCTTGCGGAGGCGGTGCTCGGTCCCGAGGGTGTATTTTATTGCACCAACGGTGTTGTGGTTTACAATATAATCAATTTCATACATGGCGCGGCGGTTATGAGCAAGGAAAAGGTGAAATTCAATTTTAAAACGTTGCTCACTAACCCGGGCTTGATATCACTTGCTATAGGGTTGCCGATTTTTCTTCTGAAAATAAACGTGCCTATAGTTTTAAGTCAGCCTATCGGTATGCTGGCAAATCTTAACAGTCCTCTTGCGATGCTTATTTTCGGTTGTTATCTTGCACGGACAGATTTAAAGAGTATGATTTTTGATAAAAAGATATATTTTACTGCATTTCTCAAGCTTATTCTACTTCCCGGTATATGTATGGGTACATATTATCTTTGCGGAATAAGGGGAGTACTTCTCACTGCGGTAATAATTACTGCTTGCGTACCTTCGGCAAATAATACATTTATGTTTGCTTCAAAATATGGCAGAGATGCGTCTCTCGCCTCAAAAACAGTAGCTCTTGTCAGCTTCATATCGGTACTCACAATGCCCTTTATGATAGCCTTGACACAGATGACGTGGTAAAAGGAGGATAATTATGGATAGTAGTGTATTAGTTCGTTTTGCTGGAATTGCTAAGGAATTTACAGTAAACAGTGATCTCGATCTTGGCTTTATAACCGTAAAATGGTATGGTGCAATAATAGCCTTCGGTTTTACTCTTGCCGTACTTTTCGGTGGCAGAACTGCAAATAAATGGAAAATCAATCTTGACAAAATGGTTGATGTACTTATTTACGGCACAATCAGTGCGATAATATGTGCAAGACTCTATTTTGTTGTCTTTAAATGGGATTACTATTCACAGCATCTTGCAGATATCCCTAAAATATGGGAAGGTGGTCTTGCAATATACGGCGGAATTATCGGTGGTATTGCTGCTGCCTGGATTGTATGTAAGGTAAGAAAGCTCAATTTCTACAATCTTCTCGATATGGTCGGTATGAGTCTTCTCATCGGTCAGGGTATCGGCAGATGGGGCAACTACGCCAATCAGGAAGCATTCGGAGGATTCACCGGCGGCAATTGGGGTATGATGAGTGATAAGGTCATTGATTATATATCCCGCCCGGAAATCAGACATATGTACGGTCTTGAAAACGTAGATAATGTTAAAGAGTATGTTGTAGAAAACAATCTTTATGTGCACCCCACCTTCTTTTATGAATCTGTGTGGTGTATACTCGGATTTTTCGTGCTTTATATAATCATGAAAAAGTACCGCAAATTCAGCGGTCAGCTTTTCCTTACCTACGGTGTATGGTATGGTCTTGAAAGAACAATTGTTGAAGGCTTACGTTCTGACAGCCTTTATATAAACGGTACTAACCTCAGAGTATCTCAGGTGCTTTCGATGGCTATTGTTGCCGTATGCGGAACGCTTCTTGTGGTACTTCTCATTAAGTTTACCAAGCATCCCAAGCCCATTGAGGGTGTGGACTATTTCCCTCCGTTTAGTGAAAAAGAGCTTATTGCACAAAAGAAAAAGGAAGAAAAAAAGGCACTTAAAAAGCAAAACAAGGAAGCTTCTGAAGAAGAATCGACGGATGATTCAGAAGAATCTGAAGGGGAGGAATAATACTGTGTATAAGCTTATCGACGGAAAGGAAGTTTCCGCTTTTATAAAAAATCAGGTAAAAGACGAAGTTGAAGCTCTGAAAGAGCAGGGCGAAAGTGTATCTCTTGCGGTTATAATAGTTGGTGAAAATCCGGCCTCACGTGTATATGTAAATAACAAAAAAAAGGCATGTGAAGCTACAGGTATCGTTTCTTACGAATATGCACTTGCCGAAAATACAAGTGAAGAGGAGCTTCTTGCTCTTATAAAGGAGCTCAATGAAAATAGTGAAATCAACGGTATTCTTTGTCAGCTTCCGCTCCCGAAGCATATTGATGAGAAGAAGGTTATTGATGCAATAGCCTCTGAAAAGGACGTTGATTGCTTCAGAGCTGAAAACGTAGGTAAAATGTGGCTCGGTGAATATGATTTTGCCGCTTGTACGCCTAAGGGTGTTATGCTTCTTTTAGACTATTACGGAATAGATGTGTGCGGCAAGAATTGCGTTATTATAGGAAGAAGTAATATAGTAGGTAAGCCTATGGCGTCACTTCTTCTTGAAAAGAGCGCTACCGTTACAATCTGTCACTCAAAAACAAAGGATTTAGCTTCCTTTACCAGAAATGCAGATGTTATTGTTGCGGCAGTAGGCAGACCGAAGTTTGTTACCGCTGATATGGTAGGCGAGGGCGCAGTTGTTGTTGACGTAGGTATAAACCGTGACGAGAATGGTAAGCTCTGCGGTGACGTTGATTTTGAAAACGTAAAGGAAAAAGCTTCATATATCACTCCTGTACCCGGTGGATGCGGACCGATGACTATTGCAGTGCTCATGAGAAACACACTTGTCGCCTACAGAATACAGAAAAATGGCTGATAAACAGACTGTTGCAGTATACTGCGATTTTTCTTCGGCAAATGAAGATGAGCTGAAAAAAATAAAAAAGCTTGTTTTACCGCATGTTCCCGATTGTGAAAAAATCAGAGAGGAATCTCTTTGTGCAAGGGCACTGCTCACATATATGCTTCAGAAATATTTTGGCATAAAGGATTTCTCTGTTGCAGTGAGGGCAAACGGCAAGCCTTATCTTGTCGGAAGTGATCTGCATTTTAATTTCAGTCACTGCCTTAAAAGGGTTATATGTACCGTGTCCGATTCTGAAGTCGGCTGCGATGTTCAGGATATACGAGCCATGAATCCGAAAGTTGTGTCCAGATTTTTCAGTCCCGATGAGGGCATGATTTTATCAGCGAGTAATGACAGTGACGGGCATTTTACAAAGCTCTGGGTATTGAAGGAAACAATCCTGAAATATAAAGGTGACGGAATATCGGGTGGCCTTGATTGCTACAACTTCCCTGAATATCTTATGAGTGACAGCTTTTCTGCTCACGGCGTTAATTTTAAATCATTAAAAAAAGACGGCTTTATTTACGGCGTTTGCTCAGAAAACAGTGAAATAACCGTATTGGAAGCTGATATAAAGGAAATACTTAAAATCTGATGTGATTCGAAAGGAGAACATAATGGAAACCATTAAATTTATCAAAAGTAAGCTTGGTTACGGTGTAGGCGCAGTCGGACTTGACCTTAGCTACGGAATGTTCTATTCCTACCTCGCAAAGTATCTTACCGACGTTCTTAAGCTGAGTCCCAACTTTCTTCTCATTCTTACGCCCATTGCAAGACTTTGGGACGGTATAAATGACCCGATGATGGGTACAATCGTTGATAATACACGAACAAAAATGGGTAAATATCGCCCGTGGATTCTCCGAGGTTCAATTCTTAACTCAATCGTACTTGTTTTCCTTTTCTGGAACGTATTTGACCTTAGCGGTACTGCACTTATGGTTTATATTTCAATAATGTATATCGGTTGGGGTATGTCAAATACTCTTGCAGATATTCCTTATTGGTCAATGGTGCCTTCATTTACAAGTGACCCCAAGGAAAGAAACCTCATTTCAACTCTTGCAAGAATGTTCTCAGGTATCGGCCAGGGTATCGTATCAATCGGTGCACCTATCGTTATGGCTGCAGTCAGCTCTACATTTGACGAAAACGGGGAAAAGGTTTTTGATGCAAACAGTTTCCGTGTCTGTGCTATTGTATGTGCAGTATGTCTTGTTTTCTTCTCAAGCCTTTCGGTTTTCACAACAAAGGAAAAAATTTCAACAAAAGCTCCTGAAAAGTTCTCATTCAAGAAGGCACTTCAGATTATCAAAAGCAATGACCAGCTTATCGTGTTTATGATTTTTGCAATGGTATCAAATGCAGGTTGGTATCTTACCTCAGGTGTAGCTGCATATTACTTTGACGTTGTTGTAGGTGATGCTGAAAAGCAGTCAGTATTTAATCTTTTCCAGGCAGCGGGCTCGATAGTAGGCCTTCTCCTTCTTCCTATTCTTACTAAGTATATGTCCAAGCGTAAGGCTTACCAGACCTCTCTCATTCTTGCAGGTGTGGGTTATGTAGGTATAACTGTCGGTGCTTTCAGCAATATGCTTATGGTGATGAATATTTTCTATTTTGTTTGTGCTGTAGGTATGTCATCAATGTTCATCGCACAGACTATTTTCCTTGCAGACGTTGTTGACTATGGTGAAGTAAAGATGGGTTTCAGAGCAGAATCCATTACCTTCTCAATGAAGGGCTTCCTTCAGAAGATGGCATATACACTTCAGACAATTATCCTCTTTGCCTCACTTGGCATTTCCAACTATGACGGTGAGCTTCACAGCGGTAATCCTGACAGTGCAAAGCTTGCAATCACACTTATGCTTTGTGCAATTCCTGCAGTACTCTTCTTCCTTTCACTCGTTATTTTCTCAACAAAGTTCAAGCTTCACGGCTCATTTATGGATGAGGTTACCGCTATAGTAACCGCTAACAGAGAAGCGAGAGAATCACTTGAAGAAAACTGAGTATATATTTTAAAGCTGGTAAGGTGTTTTCGGTTTTATGCCGGAAACACCTTTTTTAGTACAAAAAAGCGGACTGAGTTTAAACTTGATATTTACAAAAAAGCAGACTTGTGATAATATTTGTGTTATAAGCAACTCGTATAAATCATAAGATTTATCGGGTGATAATATGAAAAAAACGGTTTACCTTACCTTCAGGTTCAGAAGTCTCATAGTGTGCAGTCTTGCCTTTCTTTTAGGCTTAGCATCTGTACTTCTTATATTTTGGGGTGGCAGTTCAGCATCCGCTGCAAAAGTCAGTATCTCCGATGTTGTACCCGACAACTTTACAGTTATAATCGATGCGGGTCACGGCGGAGAGGACGGAGGAACGCAGTCCTCTGACGGTACACTTGAAAAGGATATTAACCTGCAGATAAGTCTTAAGCTCGAGAAACTGCTTCAGCTTATGGGTTACAACACAGTTATGATACGCAGTGAGGATAAGCTTATATATTCAGGAAATCCCGACACAACAAGAGCGAGGAAGGTCTCTGACTTAAATAATCGCCTTGAGATTGCAAAGGCATATCCTGATGCGATTTTTATAAGTATTCATCAGAATTATTTCACTCAAAGTAAATACAGCGGAGCACAGGTGTTTTATTCACCTAACAATAAAAACAGTAAGCCGCTTGCAGACAGCTTACAAAAAAGTATAGTCAGTCTTATTCAGCCGGAAAATGAGAGAAAGATTAAAAAGAGCGGCAGTGATATTTTTCTTCTTGACAGAATTGAAATTCCTGCAGTAATGGTTGAGTGCGGATTTATGTCAAATCCGTCGGAGGCTCTTTTGCTCAAAGACGAGGCTTATCAGAAAAAAATTGCTTTATCAATAGCAAACGGTATAAACGAATACCTTATGCTTCTTCAGGAGGAAAAATAATGGCACAGAAGTCAAAATCAGTATATGTGTGCTCCGAGTGCGGATACGAAACACCGAAATGGCTTGGCAAATGTCCGGGATGCGGTGAATGGTCGACACTTCAGGAGGAGACACGGGAAATCGCACCTGCAGGAAAGAAGAATATCCTCTCGGGCGGCGTACGCAGCGTAACGTCATTTTCACTTTCGGATATCAGGCCCGATGATGAGCTCCGCTATAAAACAGGCATGAAGGAGCTTGACCGTGTACTCGGAGGCGGAATAGTAAAGGGCTCTCTTGTACTTCTCAGCGGTGACCCGGGTATAGGTAAATCCACAATTCTTCTGCAGATTTGTCAGCAACTCGGCAAAACACTTAAAATTCTTTATGTTTCCGGTGAGGAATCATACAATCAGATAAAGCTTCGTGCTGACAGGCTTAAGGTTAATTCCGAAAATCTTTCTGTACTTTGCGAAACTGATACTCAGGCAATATGTGAGCACATAAGAGCAACAGCTCCCGGACTCGTTATTATAGACTCCATACAGACTATGAATTTCGCTGAGCTGAATTCCTCGCCGGGATGTGTAACTCAGGTGCGCGAAAGCTCAAATCTTTTTATGCGAACTGCAAAAAGTCTTTCAATTCCCATAATTATGGTCGGTCACGTCAATAAGGACGGTAATATTGCAGGTCCCAAGGTGCTTGAACACATCGTTGATGCGGTGCTTTATTTCGAGGGCGAAAGAAATCTTTCCTTCCGAATTCTCCGCGCGGTTAAAAACCGTTTTGGTTCAACAAATGAAATCGGTGTTTTTGAAATGTACGACTGTGGACTCAAAGAGGTACAGAATCCGTCAGAGATGCTTATTTCAGGCAGACCCAAGAACACCCCCGGAAGCTGTGTTGCGTGCGTTATGGAGGGTACAAGACCGCTCCTTGCAGAAATACAGGGCCTTGTCTGCACAACAAACTTCGGAAATCCCCGAAGAATATCCAACGGTTTTGATTTTAACAGACTTAACATGCTTATTGCCGTACTTGAAAAGCGCGGCGGATACTATTTCAACAACTGCGATGCCTATATAAACATTGTCGGCGGTATGAAGCTTGACGAGCCTGCTCTCGACCTTACCATTGCAATGGCTCTTGTTTCCTCGCTTAAGGATTATGCTCTTCGTGATGACGTGCTTGCCTTCGGCGAAATCGGTCTCGCAGGTGAAATCAGAGGTGTATCTCACTGTGAGCAGAGAATCAAGGAGGCTTCAAGACTCGGCTTCAATAAGTGTATTATCCCGAAAAGCAACCTTAAAAATATATCAGCATCACTTAAGAAAGACATAGAAATTGTCGGGGTCAGAACTATCCGCGAAGCTTTTGAGGCACTTGTGTTATGATGAGTTTTATTGAAACAGCAAATCTACCACAAGGCAGAGTTATAACCCTTATTTGCGGTTCCGATGATGAAAGGATACTTTCTTATTTTAAGAAAAAGGGTATATCTGTAATAAAAAATACACCGAATCCTGATATAGATGCTGCCGTGAGTACTCATGCTGATATGGCGATTATACACCTTGGTAAAGATCGTGTCATAGTTGACAAGAAGCAGCACAGGCTTAGCAGCGATCTTGAAAAGCTCGGAATGAACGTGCACGAGAGTTATAAAGAAGTATCGGGTGAATATCCTGAGGATATAGGTCTTAATTTTGCATTTGTCAGCACCCGTATTTTCGGGAATTTCAGCTATGCGGATGAAGCTCTGCTGAAGGCTACGGAAAATTTTGAGAGAGTAAATGTAAAACAAGGCTACTGCAAATGCTCTGTACTTGTTGTCAGTGAAAATGCAATTATAACCGACGATGAGGGTATACACCGCAATGCTTCAAAAAAAGGCGTGGACAGTCTTCTTGTTTCTAAGGGTGATATTTCACTTGAAGGGCACGACTATGGCTTTATAGGCGGAGCTTCGGGTAAAATATCAAAAGATACTGTTGTGTTTTTCGGGGATATAGAAAAACACCGTGATTTTTGTGAAATCAGCTCTTTTTTGTTTAAGTACGGTTGCTCTTATGAGTGTACCGACAAGGGTACTTTAAGGGATATAGGCGGAATCGTTTCTGTCTGCGAAGAATACTGTGATAATTATTGATTTTTTGTTTAAAATACGTTATAATATATGTAACCTGACATAAAGACGGATTAGTTCCCTCTGAGGATAAGGTAACAGATAAAACTAAAGAGCGTACTATAGCTATATTCTGTTGCCATACCTTTTTTGGGGTGTGGCAATATTTTTTTGGAGGTATATATGGAGACAAGAGTTGCTGTGATGAGCATAATAGTTGAAAAAGGTGATACTGTTGAAGAGTTGAATTCGCTTCTTCACGAATATGGTGAATATATTATCGGAAGGATGGGTATTCCTTACAGGAAAAGGAGTATAAATATAATAAGTGTAGCTATTGATGCTCCTCAGAACACGATTTCCGCTCTTTCGGGAAGAATCGGAAGACTTGAGGGAGTCAGTGTGAAAACTGCTTATTCGGGTGTGATATGCAATGAATAATATTGTATCAAAACTCATAAAAGAGCATAGTCTTACTCTTGCTGAGTACGGTGAGCTTATAAGCGGATATAATGAAGAAAATGCATCAGTACTCCGTGATGAAGCCGTACGTCTGAGAAAAGAAATATACGGCAACACGGTTTATATAAGAGGTCTTATAGAAATAAGCAACATCTGCAAAAACGACTGTCTTTACTGCGGTATAAGAAAAAGTAACAGGCTTTGTGAAAGATACCGTCTTGGTGAGGAGGAAATCCTTGCCTGCTGTGATTACGGATATACACTCGGCTTTCGTACCTTTGTTCTGCAGGGCGGAGAGGACGGCTTTTATACAGATGAATATCTTTGCTCCCTTGTCGGCAGAATCAAGAAAAATCATCCCGACTGTGCAGTGACTCTGTCTCTTGGTGAAAGAAGTGATGAATCCTATAAGAGACTTTTCAGCGCAGGCGCGGACAGATATCTGCTTCGCCATGAAACGGCAGACAGTGAGCATTATTCAAAGCTACATCCTGAAAATTTAACACTCGCAAACCGAATATCCTGCCTTGAAAGACACAAAAAAACAGGATTTCAGGTCGGCTGTGGATTTATGGTGGGCTCACCTTATCAGACGACGGAAACTATCGCTAAGGATTTGAAGTTCATAGAAGAATTCAGACCCGATATGTGCGGGATAGGCCCCTTTATACCACACAAGGATACACCCTTTAAGGATTATCCCGCGGGCAGTGTGGATTTCACCTGCTTTCTTCTGTCGGTTATCCGCATAATAAAGCCTGATATACTTCTCCCGTCTACCACGGCACTCGGTACCCTGAGTGAAAACGGCAGAGAAAAAGGCATACTGTCAGGAGCGAATGTAGTAATGCCGAATCTTTCACCTGAAGAAGCAAGAAGCAGATATATGCTTTATAACAACAAGCTCAATACGGGTGTTGAATCTGCGGAAAAGTTAGAAGAACTTAAAAAACGGATAAAGGCTGTCGGCTATGAAATCGTAACTGACAGAGGAGATATAAAAAGTAAAAAACAGAAAGGAATATAATTATGGCAGTATATAATCCCAAATCATTAAAGGCTGAGGAATTTATCAACGATGAAGAAATCAGAGCAACTCTCGAATACGCAGAGCAGAATAAAAATAACATTGAGCTTATTGATGCAATTCTCGAAAAGGCAAGACCTAAGAAAAACGGCAACGGAGTAACCTGTGCGGGTCTTACACACCGTGAGGCTTCGGTACTTCTTGCTTGTGACATACCCGAAAAGATTGAAGAGATATATAAGATAGCAGAGGAAATCAAGCTTGCTTTTTACGGCAACAGAATAGTAATGTTTGCTCCTCTTTATCTGTCGAACTATTGTGTGAACGGCTGTGTTTACTGTCCTTATCATCTTAAGAATAAGCATATTGCAAGAAAGAAGCTTACTCAGGATGAAGTAAGAGCAGAGGTAATCGCACTTCAGGATATGGGTCACAAGCGTCTTGCGATTGAAGCAGGTGAGGACCCGAAAAATAATCCCATCGAGTACATTTTAGAGTGTATCAAGACAATTTACAGTGTGCATCACAAAAACGGTGATATACGCAGAGTAAATGTCAATATTGCGGCAACCACCGTTGAAAACTACAGAAAACTTAAGGAGGCAGGAATCGGTACCTACATTCTTTTCCAGGAAACCTATCATAAGGAAAGTTACCTTAAGCTTCATCCCACAGGACCAAAGCATGACTATGACTATCATACCGAGGCTATGGACAGAGCTATGGAGGGCGGCATTGATGACGTAGGTCTCGGTGTGCTTTTCGGACTTGAGCTTTATAAGTACGAGTTTGCGGGACTTATTATGCACGCCGAGCATCTTGAAGCAGTACACGGCGTAGGTCCTCACACAATCAGTGTGCCCAGAATCAAAAAAGCAGACGATATCGACCCGACAGCTTTTGATAACTCAATTTCCGACGAGATTTTCGCAAAGATTACGGCTTGTATCCGTCTCGCAGTACCTTACACAGGTATGATTATCTCCACAAGAGAAACCGAAGCAACAAGAACAAAACTTCTCCGTCTCGGTATTTCTCAGGTCAGCGGCGGCTCAAGAACCTCCGTAGGCGGCTATACTCAGGATGAGAGACCGCACGATACCGAACAGTTTGACGTTTCCGACCAGAGAACCCTTGACGAGGTTGTTGCTTGGCTTATGGAAAACGGACACATTCCCTCCTTCTGTACAGCCTGCTACCGTGAGGGCAGAACGGGTGACCGTTTTATGACTCTTTGCAAAAACGGACAGATACTCAACTGCTGTCATCCCAACGCACTTATGACTCTTACCGAGTATCTTGTTGACTATGCTTCAGATAAAACAAAGGAAATCGGCTACAAGCTCATTGAAGAAGAACTCGAGAAAATTCCTAACGAAAAAGTAAAAGCAATTGCAATTGATAATGTTGAAAACATCAAGAGTTCCAACCGCCGAGACTTCCGCTTCTGATGAAAGGGGACTACTATGAGTCTTAATTCCACACCATCCTCGGAAAGAGTTAACATAGGCTTTTTCGGGCTCAGAAATGCGGGCAAGTCAAGCCTTGTCAATGCGGTTACAGGGCAGAGTTTATCCGTTGTATCCGACGTTAAGGGTACAACAACCGATCCGGTAAAAAAGGCGATGGAGCTTCTTCCTATCGGCCCCGTAGTAATCATTGATACGCCGGGCTTTGATGATGAAGGCGGTCTCGGTGAGCTTCGTGTGCAGAAGACAAAAGAGGTGCTTTCAAAAACCGACATTGCCGTACTTGTTACCGAAAACTCTGAAGATTTAAATGAACCCGAAAAAGAGCTTCTCGGCTTCTTTGAAGAAAGAAAGCTACCTTATATAATAGCAAGAAACAAGGCAGATTTAAAAGCAAATGAAAAACCGCTTAAGGATAACGAAATATCCGTCAGTGCTATTACGGGTGAAAATGTATATGAGCTTAAGGAGCTTATCGCAAAGCTCGCAAAGAGTGCAGAAAAAAACAAGCCCCTTGTCTCCGATTTGATCGAAGCAGGGGATAAGATAGTGCTCGTTGTTCCTATTGATAAAGCGGCACCCAAGGGCAGACTTATTCTTCCTCAGCAGATGACAATCCGAGATATTCTCGACAGCGGAGCTGTTGCAATTACCTGCCGTGATACGGAGCTTACCGAAACCCTTGCTGCTCTCAGAGAGCCTGTGAAAATGGTTATCACCGACTCCCAGGCATTTGGAAAGGTATCAAAGCTTGTTCCCGATGATATTCCGCTTACATCCTTTTCAATTCTTATGGCAAGGTATAAGGGTGAACTTTCCGAGCTTGTCAAAGGTGCTTCGGTGCTTTCTTCACTCAAAGACGGTGACAGAGTGCTTATCAGTGAGGGGTGTACACACCACAGGCAATGTAATGATATAGGTACTGTAAAAATGCCTGCGTGGATAGAAAGCTTCAGCGGAGCTAAGCCTGAATTTTCCTTCACAAGCGGCGGAGAATTTCCCGAGGATTTATCTCAGTACCGACTTGTTGTTCACTGCGGAGGGTGCATGCTCAGTGAAAAGGAAATGAAATCCCGAACTGAAAGATGCATTTCACAGAATGTACCTATTGTAAACTACGGCGTTGCTATAGCACAGATGAACGGAATATTAAAGAGGAGTCTTGAGCTTTTTCCCGATGTGCATAAAATAATTGAATAAAAAATAAGGCAGTACAGACCTTTCGGAATGTACTGCCGTACTTTTTGTCTTATTTGAGGTTGTAAAGATCGATATAATCGTTAATCTTCTGAATGGGGTTAAGGAAGGGGCTTACAGATCTGTCGTGGTTGAGAGTGTCAATAATAAGAGCAACATACTTTGACATATCAACTGAATAATACCACTCCTTGGTGAGAAGCTCGGGAGTCTGATAAATAAGATTTGTTGTAAAGATTCTGTCAAAAATACCCTCCTTGAAGGCATCGTCAAATCTTTCAAGACCTGATGAGAAAAGACCGAAGGATGAGAATACGAAAATTCTTCTTGCCTTGAGCTTTTTGAGCTGACGGCAAACGTCGAGCATTGAGTCACCGCTTGAAATCATATCGTCAACAACGATAACATCCTTGCCCTCAACGTCTGAACCGAGGAATTCATGTGACACGATGGGGTTTCTGCCGTCAACAATTCTTGAGAAGTCTCTTCTCTTATAGAACATACCGAGCTGAACGCCGAGAACCTGTGAATAGTAAACGCATCTGCCCATACCGCCCTCGTCAGGTGAAATCATCATTGTGTTTTCGGGTGTGAACTTTATGTCGTTATTGAGGCTCTTGGCAATAGCCTTGATCATCTGATAGGTGGGGGATACACTTTCGAAGCCGATCTTGATTGCATTCTGGATTCTGGGGTCG
>JAZUAZ010000158.1:0-6405 GCA_045638245.1 Acutalibacteraceae bacterium
ATCATAATGAGAAGACTTATGATGAAAATTGCTATCCGTATTGCTCAGCGTGACGGTTGCGGCGCTCTTGTTACGGGCGAAAGTCTCGGTCAGGTTGCATCCCAGACACTCGGTGCAATAGCTTGTACCGATGCAGTTTCAGATATGCCTGTTTTCCGTCCTCTTATCGGTATGGATAAGGATGAAATTATTACAATTTCAAGAAAAATCGGTGCTTTCGAGACATCCATCCTTCCTTATGAGGATTGCTGTACGGTGTTCACACCCAAGCACCCGAGAACAAGACCCACTCTTGAGCTTATTGAAAAGGCGGAAAGTGCCGTCGATTTCAGTGAAATGATAGACAGAGCCGTAGAAGGCACAAGATTTATGTTTGTTGATTGATTTACATTCCATTCACTGTTTGTTATCAGTTATATATAAAATTCGACTTAAAAAAGTGATAAAATAAAATTCTGAGTCAATATGGAGGTGTTACTGTGAACTGTGAGCTTATAAGCGTCGGTACTGAAATACTGCTTGGCGATATAGTCAACACAAATTCCCAGTACCTTTCAAAGAGACTTGCGGCTCTCGGTATAGGTGTACTTCACCAGTCAACGGTGGGGGACAACAGAGAAAGACTTCTCAGGGCAATAGATGAAGCCTTCAGAGAAAATGAGCTGATTATTCTCACGGGAGGACTCGGACCTACACCCGATGACCTTACAAAGGAGGTCTGTGCCGAATACTTCGGACTTCCGATGTATACCGATGATTCTATCGCCGATAAAATAAGAAGCTATTTTGATAAAAAGGGTGTTGAAATGCCCGAAAGCAATCTCAAGCAGGCTCTTATTCCTGAGGGAAGCACAACGCTTCAGAATAATAACGGTACCGCTCCCGGCTCGATCATCGAAAAGGACGGTAAAATTGCGGTTATACTTCCCGGCCCGCCTTTTGAGATGAAGCCTATGTTTGAGGAAAGTGTGGTACCTTTTCTGAGACAGTTTTCTGACAGGATAATTCTTTCGCATAACGTACGCACCTTCGGTATAGGAGAAAGTGCTATGAGTGAGAAGGTAGGACATCTTCTTGATAATGCTAACCCTTCCGTTGCTCCTTACGCAAAAAGCGGAGAGGCTATGCTCAGGATTACCGCAGAAGCGGCAGACGAAAAGGAAGCGGAAAAGCTCATTGAACCGGTGCTCGGAGAAATAAAATCTCTTTTAGGTGAGTACATATACGGGGTTGATGTTGAAAGTATAGAAGAAGCAACGGTAAAGCTGCTTAAAGAAAAAAGACTTACCGTAGCGTTTGCTGAATCCTGCACAGGCGGTTTTTGTTCAAAGAGAATAACCGATATTTCAGGTGCTTCTGAGGTTATCCACTGCAGTGTGGTGTCATATTCAGATGAGATAAAAAACAAGGTGCTTGGTGTAAGTGCTGAGCTTCTTGAAAAATACAGTGCCGTAAGTGACATTGTTGCCGCTTATATGGCTAAAGGAATAAAAGAAATGTCGGGAGCAGATTTCGGCGTTTCCGTAACAGGTTATGCGGGACCGTACTATGAGGGCTGCACCGACGAAATAGGAACGATATATATTGCCGTTACTGACGGAGAGCTGCTGTGGATAAAAAAGCTCACCACCGGAAGAACGGACAGAGAATACAACACATATGTAAGCGCATCAAACGCCATAAACGAAGTCAGATTTTGTGCGGCGGCATACCCTGAAAAAAGGTCAGAGGGTATGAAGCTTGATGATTTTATTGAAGCTTATTGAGGTAAAAGGTAATTATGAGAATAATTTATGAAGACGGTAGCTACCGTGAAGAAAGAGAAAAAGCAGAGCAGGCTCAGGCTGAAAGGGAATTCACTGATATTTCCAGTATGAGTGAAGAATATAAGAAAAGCCTTGAAGAAGAAAATGCACCGGGCAAGCCTTATAAACCGGCGGCAACCCTGAGACCCGAAGCAGAGGTTCCTGCGGTGCAGGCTCAGACTCCCGCTGCGAATCCGAGCCAGGCTCCGATGAAATTTGCAGCTCCCGCACCGACAGTGCAGCCGCAGATGCCCGTTGCAAATCCAAATATGGCAGCACCCCGCCCACCCTACGGCGGTCAGCAGGCTTATTATAACGGTTATCCCCAGGGGTATCCCGTGCAGTATGCTCAGTACCCTCAGGGTTATGCTTATCCTGCACCATATCAGTCAATGCCTCAGCAGATGCCGGTGTATCCTCAGCAGATGCCAATTCAGGCTCCTGCACAGCCTCAGATGCCGGTTCAGGCTCCGATGCAGCCACAGGCAACGGCTCAGACGCCTGCAAACAATGCAGCAGGCACAAGGGTAATATACCAGAGTCCTGATTTTGACAAAAATGAAGCTACTAAAACAAATGCGGTACAGCAGATGCCAACAGCACAGCCCTTTATGAGCATATCTCAGGAGGATGTAAGCCTGACTGCAGCTTATAAAAATCAGCCGATTATAAAGGCTCTGCCTGACAAAGGCTTTGAGGTTGACGATATGGAAATGAGCATTTTTGAGCTCAATGCCATGGCTCATAAGTATCAGGCGAAGGCAAAGGCTTATAAAAATCCTCACGATAAAAGAGGCTCCTTTGAAATAGAGGACTGTGAAGAAGCAGTGCCTCAGCCGAAGCCTGAATTCAATCTTTTTGAGGATGAGGACGAGCCGGAGAAGGAAATCTCCAAAAATACGGCAAAGAAAAAGAAGAAAAAGAAGAAAAAAAGAAAAGAAATAATAAGACGTACCGTTCTTGCAATTTCGATTATTGCTATCATTGTAAGTGCAGGACTTCTTGTTAATGAATACAGACTTTCCGATATGAATGCTCAGCTCAACGAGGAAACAAACGATCTTGTTATTGACGTTGACAATATTTATGATGAATATGTGCAGGACCACTACGAAGAGCTTACAGAGCCCGACGGTACGGTGCACGAGCTGACCGAGGAGGAAAAGCAGGAAATTCAGAAAAAGGAATGGGAGAAAATCAGAAAGAAGTATCCCGATATTGATTTTCCCGAGGGTATGCAGCTTGAATATGCAAAGCTTTATGCGGAAAATCAGGACTTCGTAGGTTTCCTCAAGGCTGACGGAATAGATCTGAGTCTTCCTGTTGTGCAGACAAGCAACGATGAATATTATTTGAAAAAGGATTTCTACAAGAGAAACACCAAATACGGAACTCCTTTTGTAACTCACCTGAATACTATAAGCACCGAAAAATACGGACTTGATACAAATACAATTATATTCGGTCATCATATGAATGACGGATCTGTTTTCGGCATTCTTGATGAATACAAAACGATTGAAGGCTTTAAAAAGGCTCCCGTAATAACCTTTGATACGATGTATCACGATTACCAGTGGAAGGTTATTGCCGCCTTTGTTACCAATGCTGAGCCGTCCGACGATAACGGATATGTTTTCAAGTACTATTTTACAGACCTTTCCAGTGAGGAAAGATTCAATGCATATAAAAACGCTTTGGATCAGAGATCACTTTACTACACGGGAGTTGACTGGCTTCCTACGGATAAAATACTTACTCTTTCCACCTGCTCACACGAGTTTGAAAATGCAAGATTTGTTGTTGTTGCAAGAATGGTGAGAAACGGTGAGGTTCCCGAGGTGGATGTGTCAAGAGCTACCGTGAACTCAAATCCCAGATATCCCCAGGCTTATTACGATAAGAAAAAGAAGGACAACCCTTATAAGGATGCTTACAGATGGGAAGTCGGATAAAAAAGTAAATTCAATCTCTCGGAGGACGAAATGATTAAATTATATACATTAAAAAATCTTTCAGATTTCTCTTCGGATGCTGTTTTCAAAATCTGTCTTGCGCTTGAAAAGCACGGTCTCAATCAGGGTCAGATAAAGGAATTTGACAGCTATGATGAGCTTTATTTTGAAACTATTGTTGCTCTTGAACACGGTGAGCATATAATAGTCGGTGCGGAAAACAGTGATTACAACGAGTTTAAGAGAAACGTTATTTCAAGGCTTCTTCTTGAGGAGGCTTCCGACAAGGAAATAGAGGAAGTTATTGAAAAAAATGCAGGCGAGGATATATCCGAAATTGACATTACGGGTCATACTCTTGTAGCCCGTGACAGTACTGTTCACCTGAGCAGAGACGGTCTTTATTGCGGTTTTACAAGTGAGGCTCTTCTTGGCAGAGTTACCTGTGTTCCTCTTGACTTTATGCGTATAGACAGAATTATAAATCTTTTCAAGGATGATATTCTGCCTGCCGCAGACGGACAGAACGACAGACGCAGATCAATAGTTATGCCCGAGTTCGACCTTTTCCCTGCAATTTCAGGCTTCGTTTCGGCTCTTAAGGGAGCATCCTCAACGATGGCTCTTGCTACGGGCGAGGCTGCAATGTGGATTTACAACTACTATGATAAAATAGAAGGCTTCAATAATACGCTCAAATTCGTTGAGGTTACCGATTCGGCTCAGGATGATACTGCTACTGCCGACAGTGAGTCAGTGAGAATAATCCGTCACGCCAAGGAGGCTATGACGAATGCGGGAGCTACCTACGGTGCGGCAATTTCTGAGGTTTATTCAACCGTAAACGACAAAGGACAGACGGTGTATTTTGCTTATGCGGCTCTTGTTGACAAGAACTCAGCAAAGGCTAAAAAAATCAACACCTCAAACCCCGATGACCTTGCAGCAATTCTTCCTCATACGGTAAGCATACTCGGTGAGCTTGTAAAGGACAGAATAAATACCGTAAAGGCTCAGCGCAATTCAAAGAGTCTTTTTGACGATATAGACGACAATGAGCCCGAGGAAAAGCCTACAGGACTTTTTGCAAATATGTCACCTGCTATGATTGCTGCAGGAGTGGCTGCGGTAGTTGCCGCAATTATAATTCCGATTATTCTCGTGTTTGTATTCTGGGGCGGTGATAAGGAACCCGACGAAAGCGTAGGAATTCCCACTCCTCAGTACAGTGATACTACTTCCTTCAGCGGAGAGCTTACAACAGAGGACCCCTCACAGCCTACGGTTACTCCGAATCTTACAGAGCCCTCAACACAGAACATTATGATGCCCGAGCCTTCACAGCCTGCCGTATCTTCTACAAGCGGTACCTTTACCTTCGATGTTTTCGGTCACGGCCACGGTGTCGGTCTGAGTCAGCACGGTGCAAACTATCTTGCTCAGCAGGGTTGGACATGGTCGGAAATCCTTGCTCACTATTATTATTGTGACAACGGTATGATTCTTACGGGAGATGCTCTTCCCGATACAATTTCCTATAACGGTACTCCTTACACAACAAGGGAATTCCTTGCGAGCGTACTTGAGGCTGAAATGGGATACAGCTTCCATGCCGAGGCTCTCAAGGCCCAGTACGTAGCAATTTATACCTATGCTAAATATAAGCTTTTCGTACTTGACAGCGGTGACTGTGCTATCCTCGGAAGCGGCAGGACACCTTCTAATGCAATCTATGCCGTTGTTGACGAGATGATGGAGATTTCTCCCTATATAGTTGACGGTAACGGAGCTTGTGCCCTTACTCCCTTCCATTCAATCAGTGCCGGTAAAACAACATCATTCTATAATGTATGGCAGCAGAGAAACGTTGACTATCTCAGCGGTGCAAGAACCAGTTACGGTGACACTCTTTTAGGCGAGAAGTACAGAAGCTCCTGGTCTGTATCAAGCGAGGAATTCAAAAAGATTGTTGAAGGAAAAACTCTTCCCGACGGCTCAAAGATTACTCTTACAGGCGACCCTGCAACGTGGGTGAGTGTTATTTCTCATGACGGTGCTCTCGGAAACCAAGTCGGTTACGTTTCATCAATGCGTATCGGTGGTAACGTTGTTACGGGTAACTACTTCAGAATCAACATTCTTGAAGGCAGAATCAGGTCGCATTGCTTCTATGTAACCTATACACCCGACAAGCAGTAAAAGAGATACTATATCATAATACGGATAGTAATATACATATTATAAATGGGTATTTACTTGACAAGAAAAAGTAAATAAGCTATACTTTTCTGTGGAAAATAAAAGCAATAAAAATAAAAGGAGTTTTTATCATGGCATTAGTAACAACAAAGAAAATGTTTGAAGATGCATACAAGGGCGGCTACGCTATCGGTGCATTCAACGTAAACAACATGGAAATCATTCAGGGTATCACAAGAGCTGCAAAGAAGCACAACTCACCCGTTATCCTTCAGGTTTCTGCAGGTGCAAGAAAGTACGCTTCTCACGGTTACCTTGTAGCAATGGTTAAGGCTGCTGCTGAAGAAACAGGTCTCCCCATCGCTCTTCATCTTGACCACGGCCCCGACTTCGAAACATGTAAGTCATGCATCGACGGCGGCTTCACATCAGTTATGATCGACGGT
>JAZUAZ010000159.1:0-3069 GCA_045638245.1 Acutalibacteraceae bacterium
GCCGACAGAGTGAAAATAGCCTGCCTTGCTCAGCTTGTTAATGTTATCGCACCCATTTTCACAAAGACGGGTGGGGGAGCTTTCCGTCAGACAACCTTCTATCCCTTCAGAGAGATGTCAAAATACGCAAGGGGAGACGCCCTCAGACCGATTATCACCTCACCGAAGTACGATTGCAAGGATTATACAGATGTTCCTTACCTTGAAGCAATCGCTACCTATGATGAAGAGAATGATGAGGTTGCAATTTTTGCGGTCAACCGTTCAACCGATGAAAAAATGGAGCTTGACATAAGCCTTCTCGGCTTTGAGGGCTACAGAGCTGTCGAATTCGAATCAATGGACGGATATGATGTTTACAAGGAAAACACATTCGGAGACGAAAGTGTGACAATGCATCAGAATCCGCTTCCCACAGTAGACGGTACTAACGCAGTAGCAGAGCTTAAGCCGCTCTCATTTAATGTACTGCGTTTTAAAAAAGCATAAGAAAAAACGTAAGCGGCCGCAGAAAAAGAACTGCGGCCCTTTTTTTACAATGGGATAAATTTTTTTGATAAATACTATTGACAAACGAAGTTGTCTTTGCTATACTATTGCAAGTCAGCTGATATGGGCCATTAGCTCAGTTGGTCAGAGCAACCGGCTCATAACCGGTTGGTCCGGGGTTCGAGTCCCTGATGGCCCACCATTTTAATAAAGGGGTATAGCTCAGTTGGTAGAGCAGCGGCCTCCAAAACCGCGTGCCGAGGGTTCGAGCCCTTCTGCCCCTGCCAAAAAATTCCTGTTCTTTTGAACAGGAATTTTTTTATCCAAGCCGACAGGCTTGGTATATCATCAGCCCGACAGGGCTGTATATCATCAACACGGCTTTGCCGTGTTGTAGCTCATCACACCTTTAGGTGTGTATCTCTGTCGGCTTGATGATATGCAATTCCTACGGAATTGATGATATACAATTTCTTACGAAGTTGATGATATGCAAGGCTACGCCTTGATTTTAGAAAAACCTACGCCGTTGTAATTTCAGATTATGTGTGGTATAATCAGTTAGATAAATAAGGATTTGTAAGGATGATTTTAATGAATGAAGAATGCTTGATTTGCAAAGCTCCCTTGGAATATCTTGATACTGATGAAGTAATGGTGTGTGAACTTTGTCATAAAAAGCAAAGCAGTAAAACAAGATGTGTAAAAGGACATTTCGTTTGTGATGAATGTCACACAAGCGGAATGGACGAAATTATCTCAATATGCTTTAACAGTAAATCTGTTAATCCCATTGAGATTATGGAAAAAATGATGTGTATGCCATCTTGCCATATGCACGGTCCTGAACATCATACTATGGTTGGCTCCGCTCTTTTAACTGCTTATAAAAATGCGGGTGGAGATATAGATTTAAAAAACGCACTTTATGAAATGCAGAAGAGAGGGAAGCAAGTTCCCGGCGGTGCTTGCGGATTCTGGGGAGCCTGTGGAGCAGGAGTCAGTACGGGTATGTATGTTGCTATTGCATTAAAAGCAACACCGTTGGCAAAAGAGACCTGGGGCTTTTCAAATCAGATGACGGCAAGAGCTTTGGATGCAATAGGAAAAAACGGAGGCCCCCGTTGTTGCAAAAGGGATTCTTATCTTGCTATAATTGAAGCAGTTAAATTCACAATCGAGAAATTAGGAGTTAAGATGGAGCTTAACCGGGTTATCTGCTCCCGTTCTTATATGAACAATCAGTGCATACAAGAAGAATGTCTGTTTCATAAAAAGGCAAAGAAAAAGGTAGCCTTTATTTGTGTTCATAATTCGTGTCGCAGTCAGATTGCAGAAGCCTTGGGGAAACACCTGGCGTCAGATATATTTGAATCATATTCTGCCGGAACAGAAACAAAACCCAGAATCAATCAAGATGCAGTCAGAATTATGAAAGAGCTGTATGGGATTGATATGGAACAAACACAGTATTCGAAACTGATTACAGATATTCCGGATCCTGATGTGGCAATTTCAATGGGATGTAATGTGGGTTGCTCTTTTATTGGCAGAGCATTTGATGATAATTGGGAGCTGACAGACCCCACCGGAAAAACGGATGACGAATTTAAGAAAACAATTAAAAAAATCGAAGAAAAGATTTTAAAGTTAAAAGACGAATATAAATAAATTCTAATTTGACGGAGAGCATATAATGGATAAAATTATAAATATAATAAAAAATACAACCGAAGAGAATCAGGAAAAAGTCGACTGGACAAAGGCGTGGAGTACCAAGTATCCCGTATTAAAGACATACCAAAATGAAGTTAATGTGCAAGAGTATGCCGAAGAAATCAGACGGATGTTTACTTCACTTCAAAATGACTATGGCTATAGCGAATTAGATGCAATGCTGGTATTAAAAGACATTCTTGCTCATGAATATCTGGATAAGCGTAAAAAAAAACAAATTCCAATTTATCAAGTTGTTGCTAAACTATAGGGTAAACATAAAAAACGACAAGTTTCTACTGAAGTAGTCAATACTTTGTAGACACAAAAAACGAAACATTAAGCTGCCAGTTCGATGTGGTATTGAACTGGCGGTTTTCTATTTAATTTACGCACTGGTTTTATGTAATTGAAATAATAAATAGTTTCTGAAACAACTTGTTGTAAGTCATCACACCTTTAGGTGTGTATCTCTGTCGGCTTGATGATATGCAATTCCTACGGAATTGATGATATACAAGGTTTCGCCTTGTTTTTTCACCCACAGTCGATTCTGCTAGTATAATATTATATATTGTGTTAAATACCCCTAAAATTTTTCGAGCTATTGCTAATACAGTAAAATTGAGAAGTAAACGCAAAAAAAGTTACATCAGAGAGATATTTTTGGGGACTATTCTGCATATATATTCTATACATATTCAAAAAATATGAATTTTTATAAAAATAATATTGACATACTCTTTTTGTTGTGCTATACTCTTTTCCATTAGGCCCGATGAAACTTTCAGAATTGTAACAGAGACTGAAAGCGGAGGAGGCTTCGGAGAATCCCGCCAGAGCGGGTGCCCAAGGTGCAAGGCA
>JAZUAZ010000160.1:0-16503 GCA_045638245.1 Acutalibacteraceae bacterium
AGAATCGGAGAGGCATCCTGCTCAAAAATTACAGTTTTCTTGGAATATTCATTTTCACCGAAGCGTTCATCCGTTTTAAGAATCTGAATCAGAGCTTTAACATTACTCTTCAGCAGGAACTGCATATATTTATGTGCAATAACCAAGGCTTCACCGTGAGCATCATCGATAGTACGGTCAACCATACTACCGCTTCCGAGATAGGGTGCCATCCAATGGTAATATGTAAGAGCCTTGAACGCACGTACCGGATCCGCCTTCAGCAGCTCACCGCTTATCTTCTTTTCAGTAAGCCACTCTCTGAAATCAATCCAGGAATCCTTGAAGCCCTTCCATTTTCTGTAACGGGCAAGCTCATAGCCGTTGTAAAAACGTTTTCTGCTGCCAAAATTTTTCTTATCAGCCATTCTGCTCTCCCCTTTCTGATTTCTTAAGCTCAAGTGCTTCAACAAAAGCCTGGAATCTTGTTCGCAGCTGACCTGTTGAAGTGTTGATATATTCCTTTTCTATACCCATACAAGGTAAACCGTAATCACTTTCCATCACGTGCTGACAGTACATTCGCTCATATTCCCAATATTCACAGAATTTCATTTGCTGAACAATAAGACCGTCTGCTTTGTAATCCTCGGCAAGCTTCTTGAAATACTTCTTTCTTCCGTGTACTTTTTCGGGATTCATAAAGCGCGGGCACTCGTTCGTATCAATATAATGTCTCGAAATAGCATTAAGAGCAGTTTCTCCGTCGCGAATTTCTATTTCCTCTCTTCCGGGAAGCGAACCGAAGCAATATCTGTCTGCAACAACAAAAGCTCCGCAATCCTCAATAAGCTTTGTAAAATAAGGATCGTCGTTCTCACCGCCAGCAAGAACAACTCTTACACGGTACCAGGGATCTTTATCAGCTACTCTCGTCTTTAGCTCCTCGAGAGTTTCTTTAAGATATGGCATAATAAGATCGTGAGGGCAACACTCACTGACAAGCTCAATAAGATGGAACTCATAGCCCGTAAGAGGAGGATTTTTAAGCTTACGGTAGTTACCGATTTCAGTAACTACACGGCAAAGCTCGTTGTGCTTTTCAATTGCCTTGCGTAAGGCTTCTTCCGAAACATCAATATCATAAACCTCATTCAGACGGTCGAGAATGTGCTTTTTCAGTTGTTTTTCATAATGCTTTATGGCATAATCCTTGGTTACAAACGGTGCATCAAGATGAGAAACAAAGAATCTTTCATTCTGTTCCTTAACAAGATCAAGCATTTCAAAATGTTCGTGAGAACGATGCATCATTCCGCAGGTTTCGGTACTGAGCAGTGCAGAAAAGAAGTTATAACCCCCTTCAATCGCAAGCTCAAGAATACTGCGTGAGTACATACAGGTTTTTTCGGACATATAATACGTAGCAATAGCAGTATCTGCTACGCCGGGTGCTCTCAAACGTACAGAGAAGCATCTGTCAAGATTCATAAGCACCTCAGGCACATAATAGCAAGAATATCCGAGAGCAAGCTTACCTTCATCAAGTGCTTTTTCAACTAATTCATTTTTTACTTCTTCGAGTAGATTTTCAAAAAATACAATATGTTTAAGGTCTCTCATATTTTAAATCCGCCTTTCTTCCGTAAAGTTACGGCAATCTGCAAATCATAAACAGCCGATGATTAAATAAATACTTTTATTTATCCTTTATCAGTATAATATTTTCCATAAGGTCGATATCACATATTTCTCCCTGCAACACAGTTCGTGCTCCCATAAGATCGTAGACGATAATCTCACCGTCTTTACATATAATACGTGCAACATTCTTCAGAAGAAACACGTTTTCTTCATCTGTCTTTTTATAAATTGATGAAAGGCACATTTTTACTCCTCCGACTCTTTTATTGCCTGATTGATTTTCTCAGTTGATTTATTTAATAATTCCACTGCCTCTTTAACCAGTACCGCTGCATTACCTTCAAGAGATGCAACTGTTTCCAAAAGTTCCTCGGCGTGATGGGCGTTATGGTGAGACATATATTTGAGCAAGGCTAAAGTTTCTCCTTCTGTTGAGTGGCCATGAACATGATTGTGATGATTATGCTCCATATCAATATTTCTCCTTTTCTTTTTTCAGATGTAATTCCCTTAAGCCCTCTACCTCATCGCAGACAGGCTTCATTTTACACGAGGCACAGTCAAGCTCATCAAGCTGAAGCGTACTGTGTACCGCATCGGTTATTCTTTTCACCTTTTGGGCATAGTCTGAAATTCTACGGTAATCGAAATCCTTTTTTGTAATAAACACGGTCTTTACAGCTTCAACGTCTTTGTTCTCTTTAAAAGCGCGAATCAGATTGCATCCGATATTCATAAAAGATAGCGGATTTTCTGAATTTACAACAGATTTTGCAACACGCACCTGTTCCTTTGAAGCCGAAGGTGAAATCCGTATATGATACCCTTCAGGATAAAGCCGAAAAGCAGTAAAGCTGATATCCTTAAGCATTTCAAAGGTCAGCTCTTCTTCGTTTTTATTTTTAAGCTTAACAAATATCAGATGGGCAAAGCTGATATCCTCGGTTATGTCATTCAAATCAGGCCCGTATAAAACAACCTCATCCCGTACGGACGGCAAATCACTGAAAACTATACTGAACGCGGAGATCTTTCCCCCGCCACCAAGCTCATATGCTGTATCACTTCGGAATAAAATTGCATTTTTCTCACCGTTTTCAGCACAAAGCTGTGCATCATATAAAACAGACTTATCAGCCTCATCCGGTAACAGTGATAATATTTTATCTGTTACTTCAGCAAATATTTTCATTGATTTCACCTTCTAAAAGCAGAGAAAGGGCCTTCCTTGCACCTTTATAAATCGGTGAGTCTTCAGGCAATAGAAAAACACTTTCTCCCTGCATATCATTTTCTGCCTGATGCTCATCCTCGCCTATAACCGAAAGTACGGTAGGAATGCCTTTGACTGCTGTAACATCAAAGCCGCTTCTCGTACGGTTAAAAATAACTCCGCTCTTTTTTGAAGGTATAAGCTTATCAGCAACAGCTTCAATAGTTGAAACAACCCCTATACCTTTTTTACTGCCATCACTGACAAGCACAAGATAGGTTATATTTTCCATAACACGTCGATTTATCTGCTCTATCCCCGCCTCGCCGTCAATAACCACAAAATCGTAATTCCCGCAAACCGTTTCAATTACCTGTTTGAGATATGCATTGACCTTACAGTAACATCCCGCCGCTTCAGGTCTTCCGATTGCAAGAAAGGAAATATTATCTTTTTCAACGATTGAATCAAGCAAATGAAATTCAGCTTCACTCAAAAGCTCTATAGCTTGCGTGGTTTGGCCCAGCTCTATATTTTCAGCAATACGTATTCTTATGTCGTCAAGGGTAAGAATCGGATGAAGCTGCAAAGCGGTCGAAAGTCCGACGGCAGGATCAGCATCAACGGCAAGTATTTTTTTATCCGGAAAGGTTTGGGACAATATCCGTATAAAAGCCGCGGAAAGAGACGTCTTACCGACACCACCCTTTCCTGCAAAGGCAAAAATTTTTGTATTCATATATATCACCTTAAAACGTACAAGCTACACATTGACATATTAAGTCATATTGTCGTTTATATAATGTTAACACACATATTAAAAAAACTCAACACAAAAGTAACTATATGAGGAAAACTGTCAACTTAACATAAAATTCTGAAGTCGTATTGTTAACTTTAACAAGATTTGCTGTCAATAGTGAATATTCAGCTATTCCGTACTTATTTATTGAGTTTTTCTTGAAAGTTAATTTCAAAAAAATTATCAACCCTCTGAAGAACTTGGCTGTTCATATCCGAGGGTTGAATTACTGTAAAGAAAATTTATTTTTTTACACCTGAAACAATATATTTCTCTTCATCTGATATCGTTACATCAACATAAAAGAGCTCCGACATCATATCTTTTAATTTTTCTTTTGACGGCAAAGGTAAAGATATATCCTTTGCAACGGTTGAGTGACATTTCTCGAGTTCTTTTTCGCTTAACCCATGTGCAACAGTGAATCTTCCACCAACTGGCAAGGCCTTTGCAAGGTTTTTGATAAGTTCTTCCGGATTCGGAAAATGCGGAAAGGCATTATATATCATTACTGCGTCATAATCTTCGTCAAAGGTATATTCTTCCGCATCCGCACATATAAGCTCAACACAAGGGAATTTTTCTTTAGCAATTTTCAGCATTTCTTTTGATATATCCACACCTGTAACACTTACTCCACGTTGCATATAATCCGGGAAAAGAATACCTGTACCGCATGCTACATCAAGAATTCTTTTTCCTTTGACAATATCTCCTTTGTCGAGAATAAAAGTAATCGCAGATTCGTTTCGCTCCTGATTGAAGTCCCATCCCGATGCAACCTTATCAAAAAAAGCCGCTATATGTTCTTTCTTCATAATCATACTCCCATTGAGTTTTTGAAATGAAGCTCCTTCATTCCGTCAATTTCATCGCATACAGGCTTAAAATTACACGTATCACAATCAAACTTAACGCTGTTCATCGTATGATTCAACGCTTCTGTTATGCTTACACTTTTCTGCGCCATAGCTTCTGTTCTTTTATAATCAGCATCCTTTGCAGTTATAAAAATTATCTTTACAGACTTTACCTCGGGAATCTGTTTATATCTGTTAATCAGCAGGTTTCCGATTTTCTCAAAAGATATCTGTTTTTTTAATGCACTTTTCGCTACTCTTACTGACTCCTTATGGGAACGTGAGGAGCTTCTTATCATATACCCTTCCGGAAAACAATGATACTTTACATAGTCAATTTTTTTAATAAGCTTATAATATTCCTGCTCGTCACAATTCTTGTCTATCTGAACAATACAGACCCTTGCAAAGCTGCGGTTTTCAGATATATCATTAAACTCCTCGCCTATTACTGTAACGCCATTTTCTACATCGGAGGATGTGACAAGATTAAATCCGACTCCGTCTAGCTCAAAAGCCGTATCACGTAACAAAACGACCTGACTGTAGCCAACATCATTCCATGAGTCAGCTTCATTATACGGATAAAGCTTTTTCGACATACCGTCCGTAAGTGCGGATATCTCACAGATTGATGAATCAAAAAATTCCATTACAGCTTCTTGTCCTTTTTCATTTTATCATAACGATGAGCCCAGAGCCAATCGTATACAACTCTGACAAGCTTCATGTCAAGATTAAACCAATATATTGCAAATGTAACAATGAAAAGAGTCGCTATCACCGCAAGTATAATCAGAAATACTTCCATATTACTTCACGTGTGCGAGACCTTTCTGTCTTGCATATTCAGCCGCACCGAGAGCACCCATAAGCTGAGGGTCAGTTGAAAGCTCAACAACCTTGATTTTCAGAACCTTTTCAATTGCAGCTTTGAGTCCGTCATTCTTTGCACAACCGCCTGTAAGGGTTATTCTGTCAACAGCGCCTGCCTTTTTAGCCATAACGAAGCATCTTTTTGCAACTGCAAGCTGTATTCCTGCCGCAATCTCATCCATCGGCTTACCCTCACCTACAAGAGAGATAAGCTCACTCTCAGCAAAAACGGTACACTGAGCAGTAATAGGAATTGTATTTTTAGCCTGAAGTGAAAGCTTTGAGAATTCGGGAAGTGACATCTCAAAAGCGTTAGCCATAGCCTCATAGAATCTGCCTGTACCTGCAGCGCACTTATCGTTCATTGCAAAGTTTTTAACGGTACCGTCAGTATCAATTGCTATACCCTTTACGTCCTGACCGCCAATGTCAATAATTGCCTTTACATCGGGATTAGTTACGTGTACACCCATAGCGTGACAACTGATTTCGGAAATATTTTCATCAGCAAAGGGCACCTTGTTTCTGCCGTATCCGGTACCGATAAGATATGTAAGCTCTTCTGCACTGTTAAGACCTTCCACCTGACCTACGGCGTCATCAAGAGCTATCTGTGCGCTCTGCACAGGATTGATTTTACTTCTGTTTGTTACTGTAGCAACAATTTTACCGTTTTCATCTAAAATTACACATTTTGTGTAGGTTGAACCTACGTCACATCCGCCAAAATATTTCATAATAATACTCCTTTACCAAGCTAAATCATCTTCAAAATCCAACAGTGAAGCATCAACCGGCTCCTCCTGAAGAACTGTCTGCATATATTTATTTACCTGTTCTCTCATTTCACGTCTTGAGATTGTACGAGGATCCATAAGATCCTGGCGCACCCAGATAAAATTGATTCCTTTTTCTCTTGCCTGATCATCAAATATACCTGTAAGACCATCCATACCCTTGCAGGAAATCTGATCGTACATAATTACTGTATCAGCATTGTACTCCTCAACTATTCGCCAGAGCTCATCAACGACATTGCGGTAGCCTCCCTTGGTGTGCTTACGCATAATGGAACGCTGGTATGTTTTCGCAAGGTCCTTTATGGACTGTTCTTTGTCCTCGGTATCAATTTCAAGATAGGAAATCATCGTTTCCATATCCATAACAACATTCATACCCCAGCAATTTTCAAGCCAGTTTGCGAAGCTTGTATAATAGTTAGCAGGGCACGACCACACTACAGCTCTGTGTCTCATATGCTTTGATACGGGAGTCTTCTTCTCATAAGCCTTCATCATTATCCTGTTTACTTTTTCATCAACCTTCAGGAATTTTTCATTTGAACCGCCTGAAAGATTAAAGTAGAAGATTCTGTAAAGCCAGAAGGCCGCACCTGTCATCTGAGGATAAGGTGTTTTATTGATATCCCATTTCTGACGCTCATACTCAAGCTGCTTATTATAGTCCTTCATTCTTCTGAAATAAGCATCCCAGTCAAACTTTTCGCCTGTCTGCTCTTCAATGAATTTTATAAGTGATTTTATTTCTTCGACCGCATACTCCTGTACATCCTCTCCGTCATAACGAAGAGGTATTCCGAAGCAATGGGTAGGAAGATTAAGCCTTCTGTCAAGGAAGGATGAATTCATTATTGAACCGTCACAAGGCATATTCGTGCCGATCATACAGCAGCCCATTTTCGGATAATCATCTTCAATCGCAACCCCCGCCTCAGCACTGGGCAAGGGACAAACGTCAGCAGGTACGCCGAAGCTTTCAACAACCTCAAGGTACGGAGGTGTTATCTGCTGATCAACCATTGATGAAAGGAAAATAGGAAGGGTCTGTAAGGGCATCGGTATAAGGTTAGGGAACCCTGTGAAGACCTCGTTGGGTACGATTTCATCCATAAGAATAATCTTCTTAGACAGCTTATTTCCGGGATTTATTTTTTCATCCGCACGCAAAGATATATTGATAAGCTTAGTAGTGTGCTTAACAATCATATTATAATGAAGATGAGCGATTCTCAGATGCGGCCCTCTCAGACCTGCTACATGACGGTCAACAAAGGAAGGAGCCGAAAGATAGGATGCCATCCAGCGATATCTCCAGATACCCTTAACAGTTGAAACGGGGGCCTTAAGTACCATAACGATCATATCTTTCCAGTTTACAAGCCAACGGTAGTAATCGTACATCGTATCCTTAAAGCCTCGCCACTCTCTGTGCTTGAGTATAGCCGTATGCTCTTTATATAACTTACCGTAATTATTCATTTTCCTTCACCGCCCTTTCCTTCTGAATCTTTTTAATTTCCAGGCTTTCAACAAAAGCCTGCACTCTCGTACGAAGCTGACCTGAAGCCGATGCAGTATACTGACGGTCAACTGCGGCAGTAGGCACACCGTAATCATTGGTCATAACATAAGATGCAAGTGCTCTTTCGTATCCCCAGTATTCGCAGAATTTAAGCTGCTCGTACATAACACCGTCTGCATGATACTCTTCAACAAGAGCCTTGACGTAATCACGGCGTTCCTGAACCTTTTCATGGCTCATATAACGGGGACACTGACTCGTTTTAAGGTAGTGCATACAAATCTGTGTAAGTACGTCTTCACCTTCTTTGATGATGATTTCCTGTCTGCCCGGCAGAGCGCCGAAGCAGTATCTGTCCGCAACGACAAGTGCTCCGCTATCCTCAATAAGCGATGTGAATTCAGGGTCGTCCATCTCTGAACCGACAACCACTATTTTTGCTCTGAAATTCTTTTTTGCATCAGCTTCTCTTGTTTTAAGTTCTTCTGCCGTTTCACGAAGAGCGGGAAGTATCATCGACTTCGGGCAACAATATGTAACAAGATTAAGAATATGATACTCATAACCTGTGATTCTGGGGTTATCCTCTTTACGGTAATTTCCGATTTCCGTCATAATACGGCAGACCTCGTTGTGTTCCTCAACTGCCTTGAGAAGCGCCTCATCGGAAACATCTACTCCGTACACCTCATTGAGCTTGTCAAGAATTTTGACTCTCGTCTGCTTCACGTAATGCCTTACGGTGTGATCCTCAATTTTAAAGGGCATATCAAGAAACGTCAGAAAGAACTTATCCTCAGGTACGAGATTGAGAAGTTCAAAGTGTTCTGCAGTTCTGTTCATTTCGGAGCACGTCTCGGAGGCAAGTAATGCATTCAGAAAGTTGTAACCGCCCTCAATTGCCCTCTCAAGCACAGCCTTGGAATAACCGCAAAGAAAGTTGCTCATATAATAGGTTGCAATATCCATAGATCCGGTACGCGGGGCGCGCAGCCTGACGGAAAAGCAATTTCCGCAATTAAGCAGTACTTCAGGAATGTGGTAACAGGTATATCCCAGAGCAATGCCGCCTTCTTCTTTAGCTTTTTGTACGAGATCATTATTGGCATCCTGCAAAAGCTTTTCAAATTCATAAAGATGCTTTAAGTCCTTCATTTCCTTCTCCTTTTAATATTTCTAATTTTTCAAGAGCTTCTCTTACACCCCTAACTACGTTGGAATCTTCGGGAAGTTCTGTGATGTTTTTGCCTTCTATGTCATACATAGCCAGATTTTTATCGTTTTCTATATAGGATAAAACAGGAATTCCGTTTGTATTTATATGAGGTATGACACTCTCATCCGGCACACGGTTTACTATGGCTCCGAGCTTTTTATACATAACAAGCTCATCAGCGACATTCTTGATTGTTGAAATAACCTGTGTCCCCTTTTTACTTGCATCAGTAATCAGAAGAAGGTGCGTAACCTTTTCCATAACCCTTCGGTTAATCTGCTCAACACCTGCCTCACCGTCAATAACAACATAATCAAAATCTGCTGACAAAAGACTTATAACCTCTTTAAGATAGGCGTTTATTTTACAATAGCACCCTGCACTTTCCGGTCTTCCTACAGCTATAAAAGCAAAACCATCAGTTTCTGTGAGAGCATCAAAGATTTTATATCTTGCATCGCCTAAAACTTCAATCGCCGCTCGGGTATTTCCGTCTTCAACTATCGAAACGATTTCCTTACGTATATCGTCAATGGTAATTCCAACATCAATTCCCAATGCAGTCGACAGACCCACAGCAGGATCGGCATCAATAGCAAGTATTTTTTTATCGGGATAAGCCTCTGCCAAAAGCTTCACAATAGTAGCTGAAATTGATGTTTTTCCAACTCCACCCTTACCCGAAAGAGCTATAATTGAAGCGTAATTCTTCATACATATATCCCCTTATATTACATTAAAGTTAATTATATCAAACAAAATATATTTTTTCAACATTTTATGAGCTATTAAACCGCAAAAAAGCACCTTTTAAACAAAAAGGTGCCTTAAGCTTCAAATTAACGATTTAAACTTTTTGTGTTTGCTACTACAGACACAATGACAGGTATAATTATAAGTTGAATTATAATACCCGGAACGGTATTTACAAATGTACCCGCCCAGAAGGTTGACAGACTGAACTTCGTTGTATCAAGACCCATACAGCAAAACTGTACCACACCTGATACAAGTCTTCCCGAAATCATTGCAAGAACAAGAGAAAGGTAATTATTCAGCCTGCGTTTAGGTAAAATCCGATACAAGGTACCCGATACAAAGCCGTAAACCGCTAGTTCAAATGACATGGAAAAAGCTGTCGGAAACAGAACAGGCATACCAAACATAAATGAACGCAACAACGGAGCAACAGCACCGACAATTAACCCCCACGGTCCTCCGCACACATATCCGCAAAGCATTACAGGAATATGCATAGGACATAGCTTTGAGCTTATCTGAGGAATTTGACCGGTAAAAAACGGCAATACGAGAGCCAGTGCCAGAAACATTGAAGAAAATGCAAGATCAGGTACAGTTTTTTGTTTTTTCATAAGAAGTCCTCTCTTTTACTAACAAAAAAGGTGTAGCTATCCCTTCTGGGAAAGCAACACCTTCATAGTATCGCAACTTTATTTTATCATAAAAATATAAAAGAACTTCTGTTCCGCAGCCATTCTTCTGAACAGCCTACGAGATTATAACACTCTTTTTGTGAAAATTCAAGAGTTTCTGTCCATAATTGTCTGTAGTTTTGCTAATGTATCATCAATAAGAGCTGACACTGTCAGATTAGAAACTCCGGCAACAAGATTTTCACATTTATTTACGGGAATAAGAATTTTTGATGCGGCACTCTGACCAACTGACACTGCCATCTTCGGTGTTATTTCACCGTAAAGAGAATCAGCAATAACTATTCCTATCGGGCCGATTATTACCTCTGCTTTGCGGCAGGCAACAATAACAGGATTTTCACCCGTTGCAGCCTTCCTTGCTCCGGCCTTGACCATCGAAGTTGTTGCCGCTGCATTTGTACCTATTGCCATCAGCTCCGCTTCGGGATAACGGCTGATAATCGCCTTGATTATCTGACCGCCAAGCTGACCGCCCTGCCCGTCGATTATAAGAATATTCATATATCACGCCTCCAGGAATTATTCAACATTTTTGTAATTATAACACGCACAACAAAAAATTACAATCGGGTACAGCTATCCGGCTGTTAATTTATTACCCATTACTTTCCGAAAGTGAAACACCCTTATGTAACAACACCGCCGAGGATTTCTCCCCGGCGGTTAATTATTATTTGGTTCTTCCTGAATAAGCTTAAGATACCTGTCTCGTGGCAAAGATTGTCACAATCACCGTCTGTAGGTTCATCAGTTTCTAAGGGTTTCTCATATTCATAACCGCAACCGTTATCACAGATGCAGTCACTGACAGAACTTTAAATTTTGTCAATCGGCATATACAATTTTTCTGTCTGTAAAAAATTCTACCACCGAGTGCCAAAGATTCATACAGGTTTTCTGAGCCATACCTTTAACTGCAAGCTCAAAAGCAATTCTCTTTGAATACTTATCACCGTTATCTTCTGCGATTTTTATGTAATCAAAGTCAAAAACATCATAAAGGCGCTCTACTCTTGTTTCGTATTTTGAGGTATCCTTTTCGTCTATTTCAACTACACGGTAACCGTACTGCGTTGTATAAGCTACGCCCTTATAACGAGTCATGGGAGAAGTATAAATGTCAATATTCTGATTTCTTACACCGAAGGCATTTGTGTGGTCATGACCCGTAAACATTGCCAGAACATCACCTGTTTCAACCAAAGCATCGAACTGTCCGTCATTGTAATAGCCGGGACAAGGCTTTTCGTTAAGCTTGCCGTAATTTACTTGTTCGGGATCAAACATATAATATTCGTCCTCGTTGTAAATATGCGGGAGCGCGTAAGGCTTCTTCGAATCAACTTTTTTAAGAACATCATAAATTTCAGGAACAGTTATATGCTGAAAAACAACAGAATTAACTGTTTCACCGCCATTTTCTTCCTTGAGTTTTGCAGATGTTTCCTTGTACCATTCTATCTGCTCGGTACGTACGCGGTCATAATGTCTCGGATCGTCTTCATCATAATCACCAGAGTCAAATACCCAGATATTGAACTTGATGTTGTCACTGTCAGAAGCAAGTACGGGAATATTGAATGTAGCACAGTTTTTGAAATCCGTACTGTCATCAGCAGTTATTACGCAGGAGAAGGTCTTGTAATATTCCATAATCTCTTTTCTGGTCATAGGACCCTTTTCTGAATCATGATTGCCAAAGGTTACGGCAACAGGAATATTTCTCGATTCAAAAATATTCATAAGAGCATTGATAAGCTCCTTGGTTTTTTCAGGATCATCGTCAGGATGTGTATTATCACCCGTAAGCACAACAAGATCAGGCTTTTCAACATCGCAGATTTCCTCAATTACCCATACAGATGCATCTAAATGCCTGTCATAATTAAGATGAGGGTCAGCAATATGTAAAATTTTAAGCTTGCCGTTTTCATTGAATCTTATTGTTTTGTCGGTTTCACTTTCAGGGTCTGCAGGACTGAAATCTACATTTGTGTTTTCAGGTTCAATTTCAAAATAGATTATTGATGCAACAAAAAGAGCAACCAATACTGCAAAAATAATGAGAATTACTTTCTTTGACATTTTAACAGCTCCTTGATAATAATAATTTTACTTAATTGAGTTGTATTATACCTTAACTACAGGAGCAGACAGAACACCCACTTCCTTAAGCCTGTATTCATAAGTCCAGCTTTCATTTTTCGTACGCCAGGCATCCGGCCCGTGCCACTCGTGAGCAGAGTCAGCATTGTGAACTGCACCAAATGAATTGTACCTGTGTGTATAAAGCTTTATATCCAGCTTGTGTGCACCTTTTTCAAGTCCTTTTATGCGAAGAGTGTTTGGAGAAAAGACAATATTGCCCTTATCTTCATCATCAACGTACACTTTAACAAGTGCGCCTCTGTATTGCGGAATAACAACCTCAATTTCACCGCTTTCAGTATGTATATCACCCAAGTGGTATGTGATATTTCCTCCGTAGAAGGAAAGTCCCTGATTTACAATATCGCCGAACCACAGTTTTTCGGGAATTTCTTCAAGCTGAGTCTTTCTGCCCGTAACTTTCACGCCGAAATCACCGAGCAGATAACACCATTCTGTGTTTGTGTGGTTACCGAGCGGAAGCTTCACGGTGATAATATTTTTTCCTTTGATAATTTCCGTAAGCTGCACCGTCTTTATTGATTTGTCCACATACCAGCCTGTCACATCGTTGCAGACAGATTTTCCGTTAAGGGTAATTTCTGCCTTTTCGGCATCTTCAAGAGCAAGTATGGGATTTTTAATATGAGCAACAGAATCAACAGTAAACTTCAGGGTAATTGTATGCTCAGGCTCTTCATAAGGCAGAACCCAAGGCTGAGCAACAGAACCGTTTCTTTCTTTAAGACCTATAATTTTTCTTGCGATATTATCGGCTCTGAGAATTTCTTCTTCAGGTAAAAAATCACCATCATCAACGCTGAATTCACACATATCGAGAAGAAGAACATTCTTTTCATCGAGGGTATAAGGTACCTCTGACAAGGTGTTTATATATTGAAGCTCTTTTTCTTTTTCTGCAAAGACAGCTTCATTTTTACCGCTTTCGATTTTAAGAAGCAGACTGTCATAATCAAACATTTTCTTTCTTATTACAGTATTTCCGCCTGCATAATCAACATCAGCCGGGTAAGTTTCACCTGTAAGTGTATCGTATATTGTAACCTTCTTCTCGCCGTCAAGTATAATTCTAAGATTTTTACTGCGGAAAACATCCTTATTGTAAGGCTCACAGCAGTGAGATACAAAAAGCCACCTGCAGTCATTATCCTCACGGAGCTGATATATAAAATCATCAGTAAGCTTACCGTCATCATAACGGAGAGTTACAGTTCTGTTGTTTTCGAGTGCAGAAAGGAGTCTCGCTCTGTCAAAAGAAATACAGACTGACTTTTCATAAAGTTTTCTGCCTCTATCGGATATGACAGCATTTTCATAAAGAGGAGCATTTCCCATAAATATAAGCTTACCGCCCTGCTCTCTGAATTTTTCAAGTCTGGAAAGAGTTGATGAGCGCAGAGTTTCACAATCAGGTACAACAATGGCGTCATATTCCATTCTACCCACCTTAAGAGGATTTGTGCCTTCTTCGCACAAAGACGGAAGAAGCGACTCACAGATAAAGTTAAAATCTATGCTGCCCTTAAGAAGCCACTCGGTGACATCCTTGAACTTTTTATCCATTGTTTCACGGATGAGATCGGATTTGTCATTCGGACCCCAGTGAAGCCAGTAACTTTCAACAGGATGAATAACACCGACCTTAACCACAGGCTTGCCTCTCGTTAGTGCCGTATTTACTCTTGCAAAATGATTTTCTATGTAGGAATATTCCCTATACCAGGGTGACTGATAATGAATTGATGCAGGGTAGTCGCGCTTTGCCTCACCTGCCATTGATACCCACGAAAGATGAGGAACACGGACGGTTACACCTAAAGCCGCCTGCCAGTCACCCTGCAGCTTGTGACCCCTGAAGTCATAGTCCCAACCAGTAACACCGTAAAGCTCAGAAAGAACGCCCTCATAACCGAACTGATGTGCCGCAGACTGTGCCTGCTTTGCCGTTGTGAATTCATATCTGTTGCAGAGCATATCAATACCCGGTATATCAAAGCCTCTGTATGACCGCATTGCTTCACCCAAAGCCGCTGTCTGACTTTTAAGCGAAGGCTCTTCCATCATATGACCTGTAAGTGCAATTCCGTTTTTTCTGCACCACGTTCCTACCGTATCGGCAAAAGCACAAGAAAAGCGCTCGGCTATATGGTCGTGATAGTGATAACGGTGTACACCGACCTGTCCGTCCTTTAAATCCCAGAACAGCTCCGGAATACGGTCAAGAATATCATCACCATACATTTCCTTATAGGTTTCGGGGAAATCATCAGTCCAGGGAAGTGTTGCATCATCCTTGTCTGTAGAATTATTGAAGGTCTGCTTTCTTGAAAACTGAGGCTCATCGGTAAAAATCGCAGGAACAGCACCGCCGAAGTCCTCACCCATCGTTTTCTTATATCGCTCGTGAGTAATCTCTATAAATTTTTCAATTGCTTTTTTGTTGAGTGTATCAACATAAGTCTGATTGTTATACCTGCTCCACGGGGAAGCAATTTCCATATAGGCATACCATTTGTCGCCCTCGGCTGCTGTGTCTTTTTCAATTCGCTTATATGATTCAAGAAAACCTTCCGAATCGAGAATAACATCATAAGCAGCTATGAATTCGCCCTTGCGGTTTCTTCCTCCCTCTGCACGTTCAAAATTACGCAAGCAAGTGTCACTGCTCTCCTCATAGGACATATTTGTAAAAAGCAAATACCTTGAACGATATTCGGGATTTTCCGTTACAAGACCACCCGCAAAGCCTGATGGCCATCTGTCTTCATCATAGAGCCAGGAGAGCATATTTTCTTTCTTTGCTTTTTCCACACAGCACTTGACAATATCCATATATTCATCTGAAAGATAAGGTGTTACAAGACCTGTTCTTACGTGCATGTGAAAGCCGCCAAGACCCATTTCCTTAAAAACATCAATCTGTCGGCAGAGCTCATCCTTTTCCAGCTTACAGTTCCACGCCCAGAAGGGTGTTCCTCTGTATTCGCTTGTAGGATTTCTGAAAAGTGCATTATCCAGTTGTTTTTCCGTATTTTTCTTATAAAGCATACGTATCACCCTTTTTATTTAAGTGTAAATTCAGCATCATTATCCGAAAAGCCTTTATTGTTTCCAATAGTATCAAGAAGCATACTTCTCAAATCAACCTTTACACCGTTCTTACTGAGCTTAGGTTCTATTTTTTTCAGTACAAAGGAAGTTCTTGAAAGAATAGCTGAAAGGAGATCATATCCCGGTGTACCTTCAATATAAGGTCCGTCACCCGAGAAAATACTTACACCGACCTCTCCCACAAAATCAGCAAATTTCTTCTTATCGAATGCCTTATTTCTTTTTATGAAAAGGAGCCGCTTAACTGTACCGACAGTGATTTTATCAAAGCGCTTTCTTGCGAATGTCTTCAGAAGCTTGACAATCCCCTTGCCTCCGCTGAGTGCGCCGCGTACTCGGGCAATAATTGCAGAAGCAAAATGATTATCAAAATACTCCTGTGGTGTAAGTCCCTTTAAATCCAATCCGAAATCCGGCACACCGAGGGATTTTATTTTAAGAACCGAGTTTTCGTCAACTGTGATTTTTCTGTATTTTCCGGGACTTCCCACAAGACATGCTGTACACACATCAATAAGTCTGTTACCGTTTTCAGAATAATACTCATTTATGCTCTGAATATGCATATGACCTGTAAGAATAAGTTCAACACCGTTATCGGCAAGAAAAGAGGCAACCTTTCTCCAATCCTTAATTTTCGCATCACCGACCAGATCAAAAACAGGTACGGGAGGAATAATCGGATAATGACAGATTGAAAAAACCGAGCATCCCTCTTCTTTCGCCTTGTCAAGCTGCTCTTTAGCCCAAGCCATAAGTCTGTCGTCCATTGTGCCTTTCAGCTGACCCTTGCTGTCGCAGTGAATTGCGAGCATTCTGATACCGTCGGCAATTTCTGCAACATAAGAGTGTGT
>JAZUAZ010000161.1:0-3338 GCA_045638245.1 Acutalibacteraceae bacterium
TTCACTTGTTATCTATTTTGCTCTTGCAAAAGCACTCATTCCTGTATAATTTAAATTTTCCGTTTCGGGGCAGAGGTCTGCTCCGAAATGCTTTGTAAATCACAATTTGCAATTCACAATTCGCGATTCGCAATCGCGGGAAGCAAGTAACTAATCACTTGCTTCCCGCCAAGTGAAGCAGATAAAAACCTGTTTTAAAATAAAGGCTATGTGTCAATAATTGGTTGTTTTATTTATCATATTAAAATAATTACAGAAAATAAAAATCGCGGGCAGGCGTTGCTTTTATCGCCCGAGCTGCCCACAATTGAGAATTGAGAATTGAGAATTAAAATCAAGGAGGTAACGCCCTTTGGAAAAGAAAAAAGATAAGAAAAAGGATAAAAAACTCAGCAAGGCTCATACCAAGGCTGCTACAAGCCGCTTCTGGGGATACACAAAAGGCTACAGATTGCTCACCTTCCTGTGCCCGATAATGGTCCTTGCCGACGTTATAATCGAGCTTCAGATACCCAAGGCAATGGGTGAGGTTATCGACCTTATCTATGAAGCAAACAACCCCTCATTTACAGGAAATCTTACCGCTGAGCTTGCAAAGCAGCTCGCAATAGTACTCTCACTTTGTGCCGTAACTCTCATTATCGGTTACATAGCGGCCCGCTGCAGTGCAATTTCAAGCATGGGCTTCGGTGCAAACTTAAGACGTGAGCTTTTCAACAAAACTCAGTCCCTTTCCTTTGAGAATATCGATAAGCTCAAGATTTCCTCACTTATCACAAGAATGACAAGTGACGTTTCCTCGGTACAGAATGTTTACAAGAACATCATCGTAACCTTCGTAAGAGGTCCCTTTATGCTTATTTCGGCACTTGTATATGCCCTCGACATCAGCACTAAGCTCACATCGGTTTTCTGGGTCGCTCTGCCTGCAATCATTATCATTCTCAGCATTATGGCCGCCCTTGCAGTACCCATCGTCAAGGAATCTCTCAAGAAAACCGACGAATTCAACGGTGTGCTCAGAGGTAACATCAACGGCATCAGAGTAGTAAAGGCATTCGTACGTGAGGAACACGAAAAAGAGAAGTTCAATAAGATAAATACAGCCGTTATGAAGCTGAACGAAAAAACTCAGAAGGTTACTCTTTACATCACGCCCGCAATATCTCTTGTTATCTACGGATGTATGGTTGCGGCTCTCTGGCTCGGCAGTGATCTTATCATAAGCGGTAAGGACGGACTTACAACAGGTGAGCTTACCGCCTTTATTACCTATATCACACAGGTACTCACCTCACTTATGACAGTACTTCTCATATTCCTCAGCATTATTATGGCCAAGGCATCAATCGGAAGAATCGGAGAGGTTTTCTACGAACAGCCTACCGTCACAGACAAGGACGCAGATCCATTTGCCGAGGTTGAGGACGGCAGCATTGAATACAAAGATGTATGCTTCCGCTACAATAAGGATTCCGACAAAAACATCATCGACAACATAAGCTTTAAAATAAATTCAGGCGAAACAATCGGCATCATAGGCTCAACAGGCTCTGCCAAGAGCTCAATCGTTCAGCTTATCCCCCGCCTTTACGATGCAGATGAGGGACAGATTCTTGTCGGCGGCAGAGACGTAAAGGATTACACCTTCGAAAAGCTCAGAGGTGCCGTTTCCTTCGTACCTCAGCAGAACACCCTTTTCAGCGGTACTATAAAGGAAAATATCCGTTGGGGTAAGCCTGAAGCCTCAGACGAAGAAGTAGAGGCAGCAGCAAAAGCCGCTCAGGCTCACGAATTCATAGAAGGCTTCGAAAAAGGCTACGATACCGAGCTCGGTCAGGGCGGCAATACCGTTTCAGGCGGTCAGAGACAGAGACTCTGTATTGCAAGAGCACTTCTCAAAAAGCCAAAAGTGCTTATTCTGGATGACTCCACAAGTGCCGTAGACACCGCAACCGACGCTAAAATCAAGGCAGCTCTCAGAAGCGACGACTTTGCGGGTATAACCAAAATCATCATCGCTCAGCGTATTACCTCCATTATGGATGCCGACCGCATTATAGTTATCGACAACGGCAGAATCGACGCCATAGGTACTCACGGTGAGCTTAAGCAGACAAGTAAAATTTACAGTGAAATCTTCGTTTCACAGCAGGAAGGAGTGTTGGCACAGTGAGTAAGACTCCCAAAGCAGATGAAAAAGAAATAATCATCACGGAAAATGAAGTATCCGATGCTGTAAAAGAAAACGGTGAAAAGAAAGAAAAGGCTTCCCCGAAGAAAAAGGCAAGAGGAAAGAAAATCCCTGAAAACGAAACCGAGGAAGAACGCAAGGAACGTGAAGCCAAGGAAGAAAAAAAGAGGAAATCCAAGCCGAAGGATATCAAAACGGCAACCAGAAGACTTATAAAATACATAACAAGGTATAAGGCTCTTCTTGTTATAACCGCCATTCTCGTTATATTGACTGCGGTTATTTCGGGTGTCGCTTCTCTTCTTATGCTCCCCGTTTATCAAGCTATTGAGTCAGTAATCAACGGCCAGGCAGACAAGGCTGAGGCTATAAAAACAATCGGCTTCTGGCTTATTGCAATGGCTGCGGTTTATATTTTCTCATCCTTTGTAAGCTTCGCATATACAAGAATTATGCTCTACGTCTCCACCCGTACTCTTGCAAATATGAGAAGAGACCTGTTCAACCACCTGCAGACTCTCCCCATTGAGTATTTTGACAAGAGAAAAACAGGCGAAATCATGAGCCACTTCACCAATGACGTAAACAGAATCAAGGACCTTGTAAGCAGTAATTTCCCCACGCTGATTTCCTCCTCCATTACTGCAGTGCTGAATATCACTATTATGATAGTTCTCTCCGCAAGGCTCACCTTCACAATCACCTTTGCTATTATTGCAATGTTTGCCGTTGTATTCATTATCACCGCAAAATGCTCTCCTCTTTTCAAAAAGCAGCAGAAGGCTATTGCAAAATGTAACGGATACATTGAAGAATATGTAAAAGGAATCAAGGTTGTTCAGCTTTTCTCTCAGGAGGAAAAAACAAAGTCCGAGTTCGGTGAGCTCAACGAGGAGTACCGTAAGACAGGTGTAAAGGCAAATGTCATCGGTGGCTTTATGAGCCCTCTTATGTCAATTATCACCCGTATCAATTATGCCATCGTTGTTTTCTACGGTGCTAACCTTATCACACGCGGCGCTATGACAGTCCCTGCTCTCGTAACCTACCTCGGCTATGCAAAAAGCTATGCCTCGCCCATCGCTTCCCTCGCAAGCTGCTACAGCTCCCTCGTTTCAGCCCTCGCGGGTGCCGAAAGAATCTT
>JAZUAZ010000162.1:0-3557 GCA_045638245.1 Acutalibacteraceae bacterium
TTATGCGGGTAAGGATATCCTCAAGGCTATCGGTTTTGACAATGACAGTCCGAGACTTGTTTCCTGTCCCACCTGCGGAAGAACAAAAATCGACCTTATTTCTCTTGCGAAAGAGGTTGAAGAAAAGCTCAGAGATGTAAAAAAGAGCATCACCGTTGCAGTAATGGGCTGCGTTGTAAACGGTCCCGGTGAAGCAAGAGAAGCTGACATCGGTATCGCAGGCGGTGACGGCTGTGCGGTAATCTTCCGTAAGGGTGAGGTACTGCGCAAGGTTCAGGAAGCGGATATTGTTGAGGAGCTTTTTAAAGAAATAGAACTTTTATAATATTACGGAGAATTTAAATGAATAACAGATTTGAGGAGCTCTTCGGCGCTTTTCACGATGAAAAGCTGCACGAGGTGTTCCAAGATGCACAGATAGAAAACGTAAGAATATCAATGGAAAAAAAGAGCATCGAAATTGATGCTTTTTTTCCCGTTATTGTAACATATAAAATTTTACAGAAGGCGGAGAGCGTACTCAGAGAAAATCTCTCAGTAAACAGTGTGACTCTCTTCCCGAAAATGCCTGCTGAGATTTTCAGTGAGGCTTATTTCGGTACTCTTGTCGATGAAGCAAACCTTGCTATTGCCGCTACCAACGGATTTTTTGCTGACAGCAGTGCAGTTTTTGACGGTAAGGTGCTTCGTGTTGAGCTGTTTCACGGCGGCGGAGATATCCTTAAGGGTGTCGGCGCAGCTGAATTTATGGAAAGGCTTATTATGAAGCGCTTTTATAGAAGTGTTAAGGTTGAGTTCTGCGGCACAACGGAGCTTACTATGAGTGACGAGCAGATAGAGTCCTTCCACAGAAAGGCAGAGGAGGAAAATCTTGTAGCCAAGGGCTTTGATCCTGCTATGATTTCCGCACCCAAGCCGAAGGAGCATAAAATTGTTGAGGGTATACCTCTTTACCTTGAGACTGCAAAGCCGATATACGGCAATAAAATAACAAAAAATCCCGTTAAGCTTATCGATATAACTGCCGAGGACGGCTCATGTGTTGTATGGGGTGATGTTTTCGGCCTTGAAACCAGAGAGACCAGAGACGGCAGAAGGTGTATTATAACCTTCAACATCACCGACGGTACATATTCCTATTCCTGCAAGGTTTTTGAACTGAAGGAAAACTGTGATACTCTTCTTGCAAAAATCAAGGACGGAGTTACAATTATGCTCCGTGGTGACCTTGCCTTTGATAAGTTTTCGGGTGAAAATGTAATTTCACCCAGAAGCATCAGCCTTGTGGATAAAATACCCAAGACCGATGATGCAGAAGAGAAGAGGGTAGAGCTTCACCTTCATACAAAGATGTCAATGATGGACGGTCTTACCGATGCGAAATTCCTTGTCAAGCGTGCCATAGACTGGGGACACAAGGCTATTGCCATTACCGACCACGGTGTAGTTCAGGCTTATCCCGAAGCGGTGAAAGCGGCGGGGGGTAAGATAAAGATTATCTACGGTATGGAAGCCTATTATATGGACGATACCGTTATGTCCTTCGAGGATTGGAAAAAGGGTAAGAACAAGTATTTCCATATGATTATTCTTGCGAGAAATCTTACGGGACTTAAAAATCTTTATAAGCTTATTTCACTTTCTAACCTTACCTATTTCTACCGCAGAGCGATTATCCCCAGAAGTGAGCTCATTAAGCACCGAGAGGGTCTTATCATAGGCTCAGCCTGTGAAGCGGGCGAGGTATACAGAGCAATTGCTGAGGGTAAGAGTGATGAAGAGATACTTAAAATTGCATCTTTCTACGATTATCTTGAGATTCAGCCCTGCGGTAACAATGAATATATGATACGCTCTGAAAAATTCCCCAACGTAAAGAGCAAGGAGGATATTCAGAACTTCAACCGCAAGGTTATCCATGTTGCTGACGCTCTCGGTAAAATGACCGTTGCCACCTGCGACGTACATTTCATAGACCCGGGCGATGCAAAATACAGAGCAATTCTTATGGCGGGTCAGGGCTTCCCTGATGCGGATAATCAGGCACCTCTTTATTTCCGTAACACAGAAGAAATGCTTGCCGAGTTTGACTATCTCGGTGAGGATACCGCAAAGGAAGTTGTAATAACCAACACAAATAAAATAGCTGATATGATTGAAAAAATCATTCCCATACCCTCGGGTAACTATCCTCCCTCACTTGAGGGTGCAGACGAGGAGCTTACAAGGCTCTGTTGGGAAAGAGCAAAATCACAGTTCGGTGATCCCGTACCCGAGTACGTTGCAAAAAGACTTGAAAAAGAGCTTACATCAATCATAAAGCACGGCTTCGGCGTTCTTTATATGATTGCTCAGAAGCTCGTTAAAAACTCCGAGGAGCACGGCTATCTTGTCGGCTCACGAGGCTCCGTCGGCTCATCCTATGTTGCCAATGCTTCGGGTATTTCCGAGGTTAATCCTCTTGCTCCTCATTACCGCTGTCCGAAATGCCGTTACAGTCAGTTCTTCCTTAAGGGTGAGGTTGGCTCAGGGTATGACCTTCCGCCTCTTGACTGTCCCGAGTGCGGCACTCCTATGGTGCGTGACGGACACGATATTCCCTTCGAAACCTTCCTTGGCTTCAAGGGTGACAAGAGCCCTGATATCGACCTTAACTTCTCGGGCGAATATCAGTCGAGAGCTCACCGTTATACCGAAACGCTTTTCGGTGACGGGTATGTTTTCAAGGCGGGTACTATCGCAACCGTTGCCGATAAAACCGCTTATGGCTATGTTAAAAAGTACCTTCAGGAAAGAAATATCGTTGTTTCAAGAGCAGAGGAGGACAGACTTACAAGAGGCTGTACCGGTGTCAAGAGAACAACGGGTCAGCATCCGGGCGGTATGGTTGTTGTACCGAATTCCTTTGAGTTTTCCGATTTTACCCCCATTCAGCATCCTGCTGACGATATTAAGAACGATAACACCACAACCCACTTCGACTTCCATGCTCTTCACGATACAATTCTTAAGCTCGATAATCTGGGTCATGATGTTCCCTCTCTTTATAAGCATCTTGAGGATCTTACGGGAATACCTCCCATGGATACCGATATCTGCGACCCGAAGGTGTATGAGCTTATCTTAAGCCCTGAGCCTTTAGGTGTAACCGCTGAGGATATTGACTGTCCCACGGGTACTCTTTCCATCCCTGAAATGGGTACTCCCTTCGTTATACAGATGCTTCTTGATGCTCAGCCGAAGAATTTCTCCGACCTTCTTCAGGTTTCGGGTCTTTCCCACGGTACCGACGTTTGGCTCGGCAACGCTCAGGATCTTATCAAGGACGGCATCTGCACCATTTCCGAGGTTATCGGCACACGAGACAACATAATGGTTTACCTTATGCATAAGGGAGTGGAGCCCAGTGTTGCCTTCAAGATTATGGAAATCGTACGTAAGGGTAATGCCACAAAGCTTCTCACCGAGGAGCATATCAACACAATGAAGGAAAACGGTGTTGAGCAGTGGTACATTGACTCCTGTATGAAAATCAAGTATATGTTCCCGAAGGCTCA
>JAZUAZ010000163.1:0-2832 GCA_045638245.1 Acutalibacteraceae bacterium
CCGTTGTTATCAATACACCATGCATAATCCGGATAATTCATAAAATTCCTCCATATATCAAAAACTGTCGGGAAAACTCCCGACAGTAATATTTATTCGTAAAGGAAATATACGTCAAGTCCCTTTACAGTATATTTTATACCGTTCTGTGCGAGAGCCGCAGTGAAGCCTGAAAGCATTTCGTAATCCTTCATTGTAATTCTCATGTCGAGCTTGAGATTCTCAAAGTTTCCGAAAAGGTTTCCCGGGATAAATCCCGTACACCACCAATATGAGCCGTAGGGTCTTGAAAACTTTTCTACCCATTTGCCGTTGTTCCCGCCCTTTTTCTGAAGAAAATCGAGTTCCATCATAAGAAGCTCATCATCGGAAGCACAGTTATAATGAGCAAGTTTTCTGTCAGAGGGCTTGGTATATACTCCAACCTCACAGCCGTAGAATAAAAGACCGTACTGACCCTTCCAGAGCTGAACTCTCCAATCCTTATTCTTATACTTGAAATCAAGTCTGACTGTATCAAAGTCGATAAAGGTAAGGGGTGCACATATATCGAAAATAGCATTGTAGCCTACCGCTCTCTGCCACGGATCGGATGCAGTATAGAAGCATTTTTCTGTAGGGTCATAAAGATAACCGAATATGCCCTTCTCTGCCATCTCCTGTGAATATCCGTTATCGGGAAGATCACTGCTCTTGAAAGAAACAGTTACCGACGGAGATTTTTTGCTGAAATAGGTTTTTCCGTTGCCTGTAGTGTAGGCTGCTACCGCATAGGTATAGGTAGAGGTTTCCTTAATACCTGTAACAGTGTACTTGCTTGTTCTTGTTCTGCCTATTTCGCTCCAGGTACCATTAGTGGAATCGTAGCTGTAAACAACATATCCGCCATTGGTGTATGCACCCTGCCACGTAAGCTCAATTTCTCCCTTAGAGGGATATGACTTTGCCTTCAGCTTCGTCGGCATTACGGGTCCCTTTGTTGTTGCCGTAATTACCGTAGACATATCACCTGAAACCGTCGAGCCGCTTGTGACAAAAGCTCTGACCGTAATTTTATATGCAGTACCCGGCTCAAGGCCCGTAAGAATGCAGTTATTACCTGTTACGGTTGATTTAAGCTGATATTTTCTCGCCGAGGAATTATACATATACACCATATATCCCGTAGCGTTTGCCTGCTTTGCCCACGTAAGTGATATTGTGTTTTCATTGTATGCCGTAACCTTAAGACCTGTAACTTTTTCAGGAGGTACTATAACCTTGACCTCGTTGGAATTTTTACTGAAAACCGCTTTTGAGTCAATGTAACGGTAAGACCTTACAACGTAGCGATATACTCCGCCCGCTTCAAGCTCACTGTCGGTATAAGAGAGAGAAGTAGTGGTTTTAAGAGCCTTCCATTTTTTCTCAGGAAGCATATATTTGTAAATACGGTACCCGCGCGCATTGTTCACCTTTGTCCAGGACAGTGACACACCGTCGTCCACGAGCTTTGCGGAAAGCTTTTTTACGGGCTCAACATCCGCCGCAGATGTCAAAACTGCAGAGGACATAAGAATGAGAAGTGCCATCATAAGAGCAAGAGCTCTTGTAGAAATCTGTTTCATGAAGCTGTCTCCCATTATAAGTATATTTAAATTAAGCTATGCAAACGCCGCCGAAGGGTCTTACAGAAAGGACATATGCTGCATCCTCACCGAAGATAGCCTTCATTGATGAAGTATATTCTTCAACCATTTCATCAGGCACAAAAGCCTGGATTGTGCCTGCAAAGCCGCCGCCGTGAACTCTCCATGCACCCTTACCCTTAAGCATCTGCTCACTGATACAAAGTGCAAGAGAAAGAGGCTGTGCTGCACCTGCCTTCTGAGTGTATACATTCTGATTATACATATATGACGAGAAGCCGCTTTCGATAATAAGCTTCTTGAAGGCTTCAAAGTCGTTCTTTGAAAGAGCGTCTGCCTGAAGCACTACCTTCTCGTTTTCACCGTAATAGTGAAGTGCTCTGATAACTGCTCTGGGGCTTACAGCCTTGGCAATTGCACCTGCATTTGCGATAACTTCAGCCTTATCAACCTCTCTGAGTACCTTTTTACCGAAGTATTCAGCTACCATTTCCATTTCACGGCGTACTGCAGCATAGTCATCGGTAAGATCGGAGTGACTTCCCTTTGTATCGATGATGCAGAGTGAGTGACCTGATGAAGCAAAATCAAAATCAATCTTATTTACAACGGGCTTTGAAGTATCCTCGAAGTCAATTGAAACAAAGCCGCCTACAGAACAAGCCATCTGATCAAGAAGTCCGCAGGGCTTACCGAAATATACGTTTTCACTGTACTGTGAAATCTTTGCAACCTCAACAGGATCAACCTTACCGTCGTTGTAAAGGTGGCTGAGCATAGTACATACAAGCACCTCAAAGGCGGCTGAAGAGGAAAGTCCTGAGCCTGAAAGCACCTGAGAAGCAGTTGTTGCATCAAAGCCGCCCACATTATAGCCGAGTTCTTTAAATCGAGCAGTAATACCTCTGATGATTGACTGACTCTTTCCCATTTCACGTTCCTTGACATCAAGCTCGTCACAGCTTACAGTATCCATAGGATAGCCGGCAGACTTGATTCTGATAATACCTTCATCATTCTTTGAGGCAACTGCGATAGCATCAAGGCTGATACCTGCCGCAAGAACAAGACCGTGGTTGTGGTCAGTGTGGTTTCCGCCGATTTCACTTCTTCCGGGAGCTGAAAAAAGAGCTACCTCTCTGTCAGCTTCCTTATTGAAAAGCTCCGCAAAAGCATCCATAACCTCAAGATATCTTGCATACTG
>JAZUAZ010000164.1:0-2966 GCA_045638245.1 Acutalibacteraceae bacterium
ACCTGCGGTACCGGCTTCAACTGGCACCAGCCTGACCACTTCAGAATAGTATTCCTGCCTGATATCCGTACTCTTTCCACCGCTACAGATAAGCTCGAGGAGTTCCTGAACCATTACAGACAGTGAAAAATTAAAATCAAACAAAGAAAATATCATCCCTCACCTTCCCTTTAAAGAAAGCTGAGGGATTTTTTTCGTACTCAGGTCAGGTGTTGTTGTGTTGACTTTTTCTGTTTTTAGTGGTACATTATAAAATATAATCACAGGATTATAAAAATTAAAGAAAAGAGGAAAAAAAATGAAAAAACTTTTATGCGTACTCTTCGCCCTTATTATGATGTTCTCTTTTGTTGCATGTAACTCAGAATCAGCAAAGGACTCTGACGATAAGGATGATGCAGAAGAAACAAGCCAGACCACTGCAGCCGACAAGGACGATGTTTCAGAAAATGATACTACTGCTCCCACATCGGACGATGTTCCCGACACCGCTCCCTCAGCTACAGAACCTTCCGTTCCCGCAATAGTACCCACCCCTCCCTCAACCGAGCTTGTTTTCAGTTTTGAAGAAACCGTAATCGTTGACAACGATCAGTGCAGCATCAAGCTCACAGATATTTATGAAGACGATATCTGGGGTTACACAATAAAGGCTGAAATAGAAAACAAATCACCCGACAAAACCTATATGTTCTCATTGGAACATTCAGCAATCAACGGTGTTGAGGTCAGCAATCTTTTCGCCAAGGAAGTTGCAGCTGGAAAGAAAGCCAACGGTGAAATAACTCTCACAGATGACGCACTCAAAGAAAATGGCATCAACCACTATACTGATATTGCTCTTTCCTTCCGCGTTTACGATACTAACGATTGGTCAGCAGATGAAGTTTTAGAAGAAACATTCCATATTTATCCCTACGGAGAAGCTAATGCTTCTCGCTTTACAAGAGCTCCTAAGGCAACAGACACCGTAATCGTTGACAACGATGATATAACCATTATTGTAACAGGTTATGGCGTTGACGAAATATGGGGCTATGAAGCAAATCTTTACCTTGTAAACAAAACAGATAAAGAACTCATGTTCGACATAGAAGATTGCTCCATAAACGGATACATGCTTGATCCCTTCTTCGCAACATCAATTTATCCGAACGAAGCTAAATTCACTGAAATAAACTGGTCAACTGAAGATCTCGAAGAAAACAGTATAACAGAGGTTGAAGAAATCGAGCTCACCTTCGAAGTAACAGATTACAGCGATTGGTCTGCTGATGACATTTTCAACGAGACAGTAACTCTTAAACCGTAAGTTATCTATCATAAAGCAAAACCCGAAGCTCACGCTTCGGGCTTTGTTTTATGAAATATTGACACTGTAATTTGTATGTGATATTATGAATACACTATAGTCATATGACTAAAATAAAAAAAGGAGAGAATACTATGAAAAAATCAAAGAGAATCATTTCGGCATTACTCTCTGTGCTTATGCTTTCACTTATGATGATTATGCCCGTCAATGCGGCAGCATTACCCGAAAGCAAGCATAACTATGAAAACGGCTCATACGAGGTATGGCACTATAGTCACCCAAACAACGTCGATGGTCTTTATATTACCTTCTCGGATAAAACCTCATTCCACGACGGAGGCTATATCTGCAATGAGCATCCCGACGGTTGCCCTGACCCTTACGGTGAATACCACGATGATTCCTGCGATATGGATAGCAAAGAATTTGCAGGAACTGATATTCTTGTCATCTGCTGCGATAACTATTATGAGTTAGCCTTCACCGGTGATGAGCTTAAGGACAGAACTATCTATATCCCCTACTCAAGCTTTGATATTTGTCTGCTTTCAGATTACGTGGGTAATGCTTACGGCTTCAAAATCACCCGTATAGCGTCAACGCTTCCTAAAGGTGAAACCGCATACCGTTATAATTTCGGTAACGGTGAAACGTTCATCGAGGTAGCCTACGGCGAAACCTACCTCAACGAGGAACTTGAAAACTATATCGTTGACGGCGAGGCTATTGTAGGCTGGGAGACAAAAGACGGTGAGGAGTTCTATTTCTTTGATGAAAATGTACTTCCCGATGGAAGCGGTATAATTGACCTTTACCCCATCACAACACCCGTTGCACTTCTCCCCGAGGACGTATACTCCTTCACAAACTCGGGCAATCATATGCTCGTAAACGGTGAGGACAGAATCTATTTCACCGACGAACATAAGGCACGTCTTCACGAAAGCATTACTCTCGCTTCCAAGGGCACCTATCTCAGTCTGCTTGGCTCAATTATGAACCTTGTTTTCAAAAACTATGACCAGTGGGAGTTTCCGGGTGCCTGCATCGGCTTTGCAAACACCGTGTGCCTTCAGAAACACGGCATAATTGACGTGGTTTCAACTCAGGAGGGTGCTGAATGTGTACGTGACCTTGTAGCAGATACTGAGCTTATCAGCTACATCAACTACTATAACGCCCATTCAGCTACTACCCTTCTCCCCAAAAACAAGGGACTCTTCCCCGGCACCAAGGAGTACACAAGACAGGTTAAAAGCCTCGTTGAAAGTGTAAGAGAAGGTAATCTCGTACTCTTTGAGTTCTATCCGACGTATGTAGAAAACCCCATAAATGATTATCACGGTATTGTTTTCACAGGTACCTATACCCTGCCCGACGGAAGGCATGTGCTTCTCTACTATGACGAAAACAGCTATGATTATTCTCTGGGCTTTGCGGGAAGTGTAACCGTTGCCGCAGACTACAGTACAATTCACGGTCATTACGAAAATTCCATATTCTTCTGGGAGGATGAATTCGAATACTATAAATCAGTAGACATCAACGGCGACTATGATGACGGTACCAACTACTACAAGGACGGTCTTGAGGCTCAGATTGCCGAAACGGTAAATATTTATCTCGAGGAGTATATCAAGCCCTTCCTTGC
>JAZUAZ010000165.1:0-6443 GCA_045638245.1 Acutalibacteraceae bacterium
GCTCAGTCCTACGGGGCAGATTGCCTTGATGTCGGAGAATACCTCTCTTGCCTTCTGAAGGCCCTGAACGGTACCCGCCATTACCCAACCGATGAAGATAATTTCCTCGTCGGGTGCGAATTCCTTTACCGCCTTACTGAGGCTGAGACATTCGAAGCCTGTCTTTTCACTGAGCATTTCTGCATACTTCTGTGACGAACCTGTGTTTGTTTCGTATACTATTTTCATTTTGATATTCCTTTTCTTTGTTTGTGAAAAATTTCGTGCGGTAATGATACTTCATTCTGCCTTTGCTTGGCGGGATGACTCTGACTCCTTTATCAGGCTCTTCCCGCGATTGCGCATTGCGAATTGAGAATTGAGAATTGCTCTCATTCCACAGGCAGATTGAAGCAGTGCATCTGAAGGTTTGACAGAAGTCTCAGAGGCTCAGCCGCCTTGAAGCAGGTACCCTCGGCATACATCTGATGCTGAAGAAGCATAGCCGCAAGAAGAGTAGGCTCTGCCTGAGACTTGTGGCACTTTATGCTTTCCATCTTAAGCTCCTCGAAATCGGTAATGTCAACGAGGGTGTTGGGCTTATCGGTGTAATAGAAGCCGATACCCTTTACCTTCCACGCATCGTCACGAAGACCGCCGTCCTTGAATTCGGGATAGAAGTCACAAAGTGCATCCATACAAGCAAACTTAACAGCGTTACCTACCTTGATATGGTCACTGTGGCATTCGGTAGCAAGGTTGGGGTCTACGGTGAGTACATAATCGGGCTTGATTTTTCTGATGACCTCGAGAATTTTAAGAGAAATCTCCCTTTCGCTGTTGTCGTTTTTATCGGCAAAGCCGAGGAAGCCCGCATTTTTCATACCGAGCATTGCCTGAGCTGCAAGTGCCTCCCTCTGTCTTAAGGTCTGGATGGCATTTTCCTTGCCGATATACTCGGGCACTGCATATCTGTCATCGGTGACGGTAAGCTCGTAAACCTCAATACCGAGTGAACGCAGCCAGCAAATAGTACCTCCGGCACCTATCTGATTATCATCGGGATGAGGCTGTACGAAAAGCACCTTTTCAGCCTTGCTTAAATCAGGAGGCGCACAGAGCATATCTGCCGCTGCTGTAGCCGCTGAAGCAACACCGCGTACTGCCGCAAACTTTATTGAATGGTTACGCTTTCTCATTATTTCTTTAATCTTCATATTTTTCTCCGTCCTTTTAACGTGATAATACTATTTTATATCAAATTGCTTCTTCCGTCAACTCATAGTCAGAAAAAACTGTTTCGATTTTTCTTTCGCAGCTCTCGGGAGAATATACCCATCGGTCTATGAAGTCGCTGTCATTATAGTAGGTTACCTCCTCGTTGGGATACTCTGCGTCAAAGGAATCTACTATGATGAGCTTGATTTTCATTCTTTCAGGAATGAGATTTTTTATATATACACTGGCGTGCTGACCGGGTACAACACCGGGCACGTACTCGGCAAGACCTGCAAGGTTGGGCTTAAGCTCAACGAAAATACCGTACCTTTCAACGGAGCGGACAATACCCGGCACAGTTTCTCCCGCTCTGAAAAGAGCCGCATTTTCTTCCCACGTACCGAGAAGCTCCTTATAGCTGAGGGTGATTCTGCCGTTTTCATCTATACTCTTTACTACCGCCTTGATTTTCTGCCCGGGAGTAAATCTTGCACTCGGATGAGGAATTCTCGAAACGGATATGGAATCAATAGGCATAAGAGCAGATATACCTGCACCGATGTCGGCAAAGACACCGAAGGCCTCCATATGTGTTACGACAGCATCTATAACACAGCCGGGAGTGAGCTTGGAAATATATTCTCTCATACAGTCAAGCTGAACACTTTTTCTCGAAAGAACGGCTATAGTCTCTCCCTTTTCATCGGTGGTAAAGTCGGTGATACGGCACATAACAGGCTTATTTACACGTGAGATAATTGCAATATCACGTACTGAACCGTTGTCTATGCCGATTGCGCCTTCATCCCTCGGGATTATCCCCTTCATCGCACCTAAATCAACGTGAAGGTTGTGGTCCTTGTCACAGACCGTTGCTCTGACCTCTACAATTTTACCGCTGTAGCAAGCTTCCTTGATTGATGCCGCCGAGGAAAGTATATTTTTGTTTTCGGCAGTGGCAATCAGATAGTTTTCCGGAAAATACTTTTTCATTTTTAAAACCCTTTCTGTCTTACGGACTATAAAATTAAACAAACATTATATTTTCATCTATATGCTTATTTTTTTCGATTTATTTATAATTTTTACCCTTTGTGATTGATATTATGCAGTTATTTATGCTATACTTTTATAATAAGTGCCTGCGGCACCTCTGAATGCAGAATGTATTCAGATTTAAACAAAGGAGGAATAACTCTATGGATGTTCAGGTCAAAGATATTCTTATTATGAAAAAGAATCACCCCTGTGGCTGTAATACCTTTGAGGTTATACGCTCGGGTATGGATTTCAAGCTCAGATGCACAAAGTGCGACCACGTTGTTATGACTCCCCGCCTCAAGGCTGAAAAAAATATAAAGAAGGTTATCCGCGAGGGGAAGGAGCTTTAGAGAGTAGTCAGTAGCCGGTAGTCAGTAGTCAGGGATGCCCTTCGGGCATTTAATGGCGAAGCCAATTCATGCGAAGCAATTCATGACACAGTCAATTCATTATTAACTTTCTGATTGCTTCATAAAACCTATCTTACGCAGGTATAACCTGACAACTATATACATGGTCGGATGCGACCATAATTCCGAATTCCGAACTCCGAATTCCGAATTATCACACACCCTGCCTATAAAGATAAAACCAAAATCTGAGGAGATACACTATGCTCAATAAGCTTACAAGCGTTGAGGAGCGCTATGAGGAGGTCAACTCCCTTCTCTACGATCCCGACGTAATATCAGATATGAATAAATACAGTGCTCTTATGAAGGAGCATAAAAGCCTGACTCCCGTTGTTGAAAAGTTCAGGGAATACAAAAAGGCTGAGGAGGATTTCACCTCTGCAAAGGCAATGCTCGACGAGGGCGGTCTTGACAAGGACTTCCGTGAGCTTGTGCAGATGGAGTACGAGGAAAGCGGTATTCTCAAAGAAAAGCTTTTCGAGGAACTGAAAATCCTTCTTCTGCCCAAGGACCCCAACGACGATAAAAACGTTATTGTTGAAATCCGCGGCGGTGCGGGCGGCGAGGAATCGGCGCTTTTTGCAGGCGTGCTTTTCAGAATGTACACAATGTACGCCGAAAGCAAGCGCTGGAAGTACGAAATTCTTTCCTCCAACCCTACGGAGCTCGGCGGCTTCAAAGAGGTTTCCTTTATGATAAGCGGTGAGGGTGCTTACTCCCGCTTCAAATACGAAAGCGGTGTACACCGTGTGCAGAGAGTACCCGAAACCGAAACTCAGGGCAGAATTCACACCTCTACGGCTACCGTTGCGGTGCTTCCCGAGGCTCAGGAGGTTGACGTTGAGATAAACCCCGCAGATTTGCAGATAGATACCTACCGCTCAAGCGGTGCGGGCGGTCAGCACGTCAACAAAACCGAGTCGGCTATCAGAATCACCCACATTCCCACGGGTACAATAGTAGAGTGTCAGGATGAAAGAAGTCAGCATAAAAACAAGGATAAGGCTATGAGGATTCTCCGCTCAAAGATACTTGAGGCTGAAATGCAAAAGCAGATGTCTTCAATCGCTGACGAAAGAAAGAATCAGGTCGGCACAGGTGACAGAAGCGAAAGAATCCGTACCTACAACTACCCTCAGGGCAGACTTTCCGACCACAGAATCGGTCTTACTGTATACAGACTTGAGCAGATTCTCAACGGTGACCTTGATGAAATCATAGATTCGCTCATCACCTTCTTCACCGCAGAAAAGCTCAGAAGCAATAACGAATAAAAGAGTTGTTTTGAATGGAAACTAAAATATATAAGGTAAGCTCTGCCGACAGTCCTCTCATAAAAGAGGCAGCTGATATTCTCAGAGACGGCGGTATTGTCGCAATACCCACCGAAACGGTATACGGTCTTGCGGGCAACGCTCTCGACGGCAGTGTTACACAGAAAATCTATAAAGCAAAAGGGCGTCCCTCGGATAATCCCCTTATTGTGCATATAAGTGAATACTCACAGTGGGCACCTCTCGTAAAGGAAATACCCGAAAGCGCAAAGGCTCTCGCAGATAAATTCTGGCCCGGTCCTCTTACGGTTATTCTGCCTAAGTCTCAGCTTATTCCCGATGAGGTAAGCGGCGGACTTTCAACCGTTGCGGTGAGAATGCCCTCAGATGAAATTGCAAGAAAAATAATCACTGAGGCGGGTGTGCCTCTTGCGGCACCCTCGGCAAATACCTCGGGAAAGCCGAGTCCCACCACGGCAAACCACGTCACTGATGACCTTTTCGGTAAAATCGACGCCATAGTTGACGGCGGCGACTGCAGTGTCGGAGTGGAATCCACCGTAATTTCTCTTGCAGTCTCTCCACCCAGACTTCTGCGTCCGGGCGGAATTACTCCCGAAATGCTCACTGAGGTGCTCGGTGAAATTGAAATCGACGATGCGGTTTACAATAAACTCGCAGAGGGTCAGACTGCCGCTTCCCCCGGTATGAAATACAAGCACTACTCTCCCAAGGCAGAGATTGTGCTTATAAAATCCGACCTTGACGCTTTTATCTCATACGCTAAGGAAAATGCGACGGAACGCTCTGCCGTACTCTGCTTCGAGGGTGAGGAAGACGCTATGCCCATAAGAAGTGTCACCTACGGTAAAAAGGACGATGCTCTCAGTCAGGCAAAGAATATCTTCGATGCCCTTCGCAGACTGGATGAAATCGGTGCGGACAAGGTTTTTGCAAGGTACCCGAAAAATGACGGTGTAGGTCTTGCGGTTTTCAACAGACTTATCCGTGCTGCCGCCTTCAATCAGCTTGAATTGTGAGGTGCGCTATGAGAGTTATAGGACTTACAGGCAAAACAGGTGCAGGAAAGAGCACCGTTGCCGCCTTCTTAAAGAAAAAGGGCTGCTTCATAATCGACGGCGACAAAATCGCAAGGGATATACTTCTTCCCGGTGAGCCTGCAGTAAAGGAGCTGTCTGACGCCTTCGGCGAGGATATTATCCTGCCCGACGGTAACGTGGACAGAAAAAAGCTTGCTTCACGTGCCTTCGCAAATGCCGAAAGCACAGATAAGCTCAACAGAATAACCCATCCCCGAATAACTGCACGTTTTATCGAGGAAAATGACAAGGCTGAAAAGCAAGGCTACAGATTTGCGGTTATTGATGCCGCCGCACTTTTAGAAAGCGACTGTAAAAGCTTATGCTCATTCTTTATTGTTGTCACCGCCCCCGAGGATATACGCCTTGAAAGAATACTTAAAAGAGACGGCATCACAAAGGAGCAGGCAATAACAAGAATAAACGCGCAGAAGAGCGACGAATACTATTTTTCGCAGGCGGATTATATCGTGAAAAATTATCCGCCCTACGGTATTGACGATGAGCTTGAAAGGCTCGCAAAGGAGCTCAGGCTCTGAACAGCGGTCAACACTTTCAGTATTATAAAACAGCGAAGTAAAGCATTTTGTCGAAATAGATAGACTTGAATAAATTCGGAATGCGGAATTCGGAATGCGGAATTAAGGGTCACTTTGTTCCGAATAATCCGTTTTAACGGTGATAAAAAACAAACTTCTGCCCGCCGAATTCAAGAATAAACCTTAAGATTTATTTTTATTAACTCTCTTATTGTTTTATAAAGCCTATCTTACGCAGGTACAACCTGAATTTTTAATATAAGCTGTGGTGCGACCACAATTCCGAATTCCGAATTTCCGAATTCCGAATTTTAAAAAAATAAACTAACCGGAAAGGATGAATCATAATGGAAAAAGAAAAAAATGAAGCCGAAATCCTTATGGAAGAGCTCGGCTTTGAAAAGAAGCACTTCTCAGTTGCTTACTCCGACGAGGAAATCGCAAAGGCAGACGCCTTCTGCGAAGGCTATAAGCAGTTTCTGCGTGACGGAAAAACCGAAAGAGAGTGTGTTGACCTCGTGCTCGAAAGAGCCGAAAAGGAAGGCTTTACAGAGTTTGACTCTAAGAAAAAGTACGCCGCAGGTGACAAGGTATATATGAATGTAAAGGGCAAGTCGGTTATCCTTGCGGTTATGGGTAAGAAGGGCGTAAGCGAGGGCGCAAGAATTGTTGCCGCTCACATTGACTCTCCCCGCCTTGACCTCAAGCCCACCCCTCTTTATGAGGACAGTGAGCTTCCATACTTCAAGACACACTACTACGGCGGCATCAAGAAGTATCAGTGGGTTACTATACCTCTCGCACTTCACGGTATCGTTTACACTGCCGACGGTACTGCAGTAAAGGTACGTATCGGCGAAGAGGACAACGAGCCCAAGT
>JAZUAZ010000166.1:0-5654 GCA_045638245.1 Acutalibacteraceae bacterium
ACAGGTGCATCACATACGGGCAAAACCGCCCTTGCACAAAGGCTTCTCGAAAAATATAATTATCCTTACCTTTCGATTGATCACCTTAAAATGGGTCTCATACGAAGCGGAAATACCAACCTCACACCTATGAGTCCCGACGAAGAGCTCACCGCATATCTCTGGCCTATAGTACGGGAAATAATAAAAACCGCCATCGAAAACAAGCAGAATCTCATCGTCGAGGGCTGCTATGTACCCTTTGACTGGAAGAAGGATTTTTCCGAAGAGTATCTCGCTGATATAAAGTACTCCTGCCTTGTGATGAGCGAAAACTACATCAGGAGCCACTTTGATGACATAAAAACCTATGCAAACATAATTGAAAGCCGCCTTGATGACTCCGACTGTACACTCGAAAGCGTACTTGGAGACAACGCCGAAATGCTCATAAATTCGGAAAAATACGACGTAGAATACATTTTTATTGACGATAAGTATGAAATCAATATATAAGGCGGGATATTTCTTCCCGCCTTACATTATTTAATGAACCAAACTGCTAATGCTCCGATAACAACACCTACCAAAAGAAAGACTACCGGCTTCAATTTCTCGGTGTATTTTTCACTTTTTACCCTTGTTAAAGGCGGCTTCTGTCCCTTATTTGCAATAAGAGACGCCCGCTCTCTTATCTTCCCTTCGCTTACCGATGCACACTCCGGCTTAATAAAAAACAGTATTCTTTCAAAATATTCACTGTCTGTTTCTCTTACCTCAACCACCTGGCGGTTTACACCTTTTATCATTTATTGTACCTCCGTTAACAAAATGTTCTTCTCATTTATTTTTGTTACTCGTAAGGCTCTTTATACCAAGGATATTTTGTATAAAATTTCCGCTGTAATTTCATCTTTTTATACAGATTTTACTAACACTTTTTTCCACATCAAAAAGTACTCATAACGAATTTTGTAGAATAAAATTATAAAATTTTGTATCATCTGAACAATATCCCCTTTTTAACATTTTCCACACAGTTTTTAACCGTTTTGTGTGGAAAAGTATGTGGAAAAAGTTAAAAACTCACTAAAAATCTAAGGTTTTTAACACTGTTAATAGGCTTTTTCCTTTTCAACAGTGTGTTGAAAATTATTTATATTTCTTTATTGTAATTATTTAAATAAAAGTTTATTGCAATTTTTTGTATAATTTTTCAGAGGACTGTCTGAAAAGATAAAAATTTTTTTTCTTTTTGTCTTGATAGTTGTGCATCGGTATGTTATAATAACTTAATTTATTAGGCAGACCTGTTTTTACAGCCACAGAATCTGCAAAAAAATAAAATATTTCATAAGAAAGGAAACAGAATTATGGATTTCAATTCAAAGTTTGTAAAGGAAGGCCTTACCTTCGACGACGTGCTCCTCATCCCTGCAGAAAGCGACGTTCTCCCTGCTGATGTAAGCCTTGAAACTCAGCTCACTGAGGGTATCAGACTCAACATTCCCGTTATGACTGCCGCTATGGATACAGTTACAGAGTCAAGAATGGCAATCGCCATCGCACGTGAAGGCGGTCTCGGTGTTATTCATAAGAATATGTCTATCGAAGCTCAGGTACAGGAAGTTGATAAGGTTAAGAGAAGTGAAAACGGCATCATCACCAACCCCATGTTCCTCGCTCCCGATAACTTCGTTTATGAGGCAGAAAACCTTATGCACAACTACCGTATTTCAGGTGTTCCCATCTGTGACGAAAACGGTAAGCTTGTGGGTATTCTTACAAACCGTGACCTTCGTTTCCTTTCAGATTACAATATAAAAATCAGTGAGGTTATGACAAAGGACAACCTTGTTACAGGCTCCGAGGGTACTACTCTTGAAGAAGCTAAGGTTATTCTTATGAAGCATAAGATTGAAAAGCTTCCCCTTATCGATGCAACAGGTAAGCTCACAGGTCTTATCACTATCAAGGATATTGAAAAGGCTGTTCAGTATCCCCACTCAGCAAGAGATATTCAGGGCAGACTTCTCTGCGCTGCTGCTCTTGGTGCTACTGCTGACGTTCTCGACAGAGCTACTCCCCTTGCAGCTGCAGGCGTTGATGCTTTCGTACTTGACTCAGCTCACGGCCACAGCAAGAACATTCTCAAGGCTGTTGAGAAGGTTAAGGCTGCATTCCCCCACATTTCGCTTATCGCAGGTAACGTTGCAACTGCTGCAGCTACCGCAGCTCTTATTGAAGCAGGTGCTGACTGTGTAAAGGTTGGTATCGGCCCCGGCTCTATCTGTACAACCCGTGTTGTTGCAGGTATCGGCGTACCTCAGGTTACTGCTATCTATGACTGTGCAGAAATGGCTGCAAAGTACGGTAAGAACGTTATCGGTGACGGCGGTATCAAGTATTCAGGTGAAATCGTAAAGGCTATTGCCGCAGGTGCATCCGCTATCATGGTCGGTTCACTCGTTGCAGGCTGTGAGGAATCACCCAGCGAAACTGAAATCTATCAGGGCAGAAAGTACAAGGTTTACCGTGGTATGGGCTCCATCGCTGCTATGAATAAGGGCAGTAAGGACAGATACTTCCAGGCAAACAACAAGAAGCTTGTTCCCGAAGGCGTTGAAGGCCGTGTACCCTACAAGGGAACCCTCAGCGAGACTGTATACCAGATGATGGGCGGTCTTCGTGCAGGTATGGGCTACTGCGGTTGTGCTACAATCGACGAGCTCAAGGAAAAGACCCAGTTCATCAGAATCACATCTGCAGGTCTTATCGAAAGCCATCCTCACGATATTTCAATCACAAAAGAAGCTCCCAACTATTCAATGGGTAATAACTGATAAAAAGCCGCCATCAGGCGGCTTTTTTATTTAATTTTTCAAAAACACGGTTTATTTTTCATTGAAATAAAAAAATTAATAAGTTATAATAATAAATAAACAAAACGGGCTTATCTGTTTGTTATTTTTCCATTTAAATGAAAATCTATGATTTTTAAAGTGAGGGGAATTTAAAATGAAAAAAACCATTTCCTTAATACTGACAGCAGTATTACTTTTTTTATCTTTATCAGCCTGCTCATCGGGTAAGGACAGTGCTGTAAACAATCATAAAGAAATACCGCCGACCATATATGACGACGATTTTGTTTTCGGAGACGAATTCAGTCACAGTGAATGTAAGGACGGAAAGGCTCACAGTTACACGTCCTCTGTTACTGCGTCTACCTGCACAAAAAGAGGCTTCACCACCAATATATGTAGCAAGTGCGGATATCTTTATCTAAACGAAACCGAAAATGCCCGTGGTCATAATTGGTCAGCTCCCGTTATCACAAGAAACCGCACCTGTACCGAAGACGGTCTGCAGACACTTACATGTACCGTCTGTAACGAAACAAAGGAAGAAGTGCTTCCACATAACGGACATAATTATATACCCGTTGAAGAAGACGAGCTCTTTAATTACGAAATTACCGATCCGGATGCAGAAATACCCGTTTACGAGGATGACGGCCAAACAACTTTTACTTGTATAATTTGTAACGATTCAATAACTATCGGCGTTGAAGAAGATCTACCAGAACCTATTCAAGACGTTATGTATCTTAACGGACAGGAAAAAGACTTCTCTTTTCTTATCAACTGTAATAAAGATAGTGATTACATAGCATCTGCTCTTTCAATAACGAACACTTTTACTGAAGAAACTGTTGAATTTAATGTGATACAGGAAAATGGTGCATATCGCATAAAATCAAAAACACCTTATGAAGAATACACAGTTTATCATGTTGTTCTCGGTCAAGATATAACCTTTGCTGATTACAATGCCAAAACAATAAAGTTTGAAATAAAAGGTCCGGACAAAACAAATGTAACTTTAAATAACGATAATCTTGTGTTTCTTAAAGCATTAGAAGAAGCAAGCAGTGGTTATTATCCCTATGAAATTATAAATGACGAGGCCGCTGACAGACAGTATCTTGTTTTGTCAAAAACCGGTGTACTCGACAACTCATATATAGGCAAAGTTATTTGCGTTGGTGATTATCTTAACTCAGATGATCTTCTTTCAGACATTACAAAAGCTGTGTGTCTTGGCAAAATTGAACGCATTTACCGTAATGAAGAAGGAAAAACCGAAATAGAGCTTTCTCCTCCGGATGTTGATGAAGTGTTCGACGAAATTGAAGTTTATACTAACGGAGGTGTTGATGCCTCCGCAGTTACACTTAATGAAAACTTAGAAGAAGATTTTACATCTACAATTACAGAAAGCGATAGCTTTATCAGCTACGTAGCGGCCCTTGACCTTGCTGCACAGGACTATGCTGATGATATGGGCATAGTTTCTTTAAGCTTTGTAGATGAAATCAGTAAAAATTTTAATTTTGAGTTTACAAAAAAAGAAATTAAGTCACTTGATGATAAAAGAATAAAAGTTGAAATAGAAGGAACGCTTACTGTTAGCATACCTTTAAAAACAAAAGAAGGAAAAAGTGTAGGTAATATTACAATGGTCTGTACTGCGGGTGCAGACTCGGTGCTTGATTTTTCCGGTCACTTTTATAAAGATTTATCTGCAAATTTCGGAACTGTTACAGACACAAATACCAAACTTTCTTTTGAATTAAAATTTAATTTAGAACAATCACTTAGTAATGAAGCCCGTTATTATGTAAACAACAATACGCAGAAAATACATACCGGAACTTGTCGTATTGTAACAAAAGGGACAGATGTATCTAATCTTAAAATATTCACTGCTTCTCAATTGCTCTACCAATATAACGGAGACATGGAACTTATGAAATCCCATGAGTGCGGAATATGTAAAGCAGTAACCGGGTTAGACGGATCTGCCTACATACTGAACAAAAACACGAACACTCTGCATTGTCTCAATTGCATACACGTAGGGTCTATAAATGCCGATAATGTCTATGAAATTTATCCCAAAAACATAGGCACATTTACAACCTGCGAAGACTGCCGTCCGCAGGATCGTCAAGGCTTAGACTTTGAAAAGCGTATGCAAAATGCCATGGAAGGCAGCGATTGGGGCAATCATATCAACAATCTCAGAGATATCATCAACAAAAGTAACAGTGATGCTGATAGCAAGACAAATAACAAAGGGCTCATTGTCGGATATTTTCCTTTCACTCTGTTAGGTGTTTTCAATGTTAATTTAACAGTTGAACTTGTTTTTGATTTTAAATTGGAAGCAACTGTTAATGCGAATTATAGTAACAGATGCATAGTACATTACGGCATACATGTGTCACCAAGAAACTTTGACACGTATTGCGAAAAATATAAATTCCCGCCAAACTCAGAAATTGAAGCAACCGGAAAAATCAATACAGAATTCGGTTTCCGTTTTACAGCACAAGCTAACCTTCTTACAGAAAAACTCGCCTGTATAAATCTTTCCGCCGAAGTCGGAGTATATTGTGATATTTCAGGCATTCTACGAGCAGAAACAAAAAATGACGGTTCACGCAACAGTCTTTTCGCCGCATATCTCGAAATTGGATTGTATTATCTGGTTGACGGATATTGGAAAATTCTTGGTTGGGATGACAGTTTCAATTTAGTTCAAAAAACAAAAATACCTTGTTTAAAACGTGGCTATAACAGAGCTTATTACGATTTTAAAAATTATAA
>JAZUAZ010000167.1:0-2116 GCA_045638245.1 Acutalibacteraceae bacterium
GCTTTTGAGCATTTCGGCAAAAACCTCAAGTGTTCTTGTTGTTCTGCCGTCAAGCATACCTACGTAAAACTCACCAAGACTTGTCATTGTAACATCATTAGGTGCATTTCTTGTAGCGCCGAAGCCTATCATACAGCCTACAGCCTTATCTCTGCCGACTATTGCACCAAGCTCATCGGTAAGAAGTCCGTTCTGCATACCGATAACAAGTCCGTTTTCAGCAAGATAAGGAAGCATCATCTGAGCACACTCTGCCATGTGTGCATACTTCGTGGCAATAACAACAATGTCAAACTTTTCATCGCCGAATTCACTCACATCACTGTAACAGGTGAAATCCACCCTATGCTCACCTTTGGCTCCGTTAAGAAAAAATCCGTCTTCTTCAATAAGTTTTTTTGTGATTTCACTGTGGCACATTATGCGGATATCGTAACCTGCCTCCTTGAGAAGTACTGCAACCGTTCCGCCTATAGCGCCTGCGCCAACGATAATTGTTTTCATATTCATATCTCCTTTTTAATAAATTCTTTGTGTGTGATCTGAATGTATATATCCGTAATAAGTAGCAAACTCATCTGTGTACTCAACATAGTACCACTTGTTATTGATACTGCTTACGCCGAGGACAAGAGCCTTGGCTTTATCCGGCAGAAGCATTATAACATTATCCGGGTCGGTCGTATCGGGCTGACGTCTCAGGTTAAGATTGTGCCCCTCACCTACATTTATCATAACATCAAACCTTGATGCCGAATCATAATAAATAACCTCGGTGTTTGTGTTCACATCAGTAGTTGTAGTATCTGTGCTTTTGTTTTCCGAAACGAGAGCCTCGGAAATCCATCCGTAATCATTTGTTTTTGCCGAATATACGTAAAGCCATCCCGGATAAGCCTTATGTGAACCTTTCACCACAAGAACATCGTCCTTCGAAACATTGATAACTGCTTTATAAACAGAAGTATCTGGTCCCCTGTAAAGAATTGCCGTACCGACATTTACGTAACAGCTTCTGTCGGCAACCGTTGTATCAGGAGAAAATATTTCGCCTGTGTCAGAAGCAGCAACGGTTGTCTGCGGCTCGGTAACCTCAGCTTCTTTATTACTGCTGAATTTATCACTTTTGAAAAGCTCACCGTCTGTTATAAGCCAGAAAGCTCCAAAGGCAGCTGCAATCACAAAAATAACAACCGTTATAATAACAGCAACCAGAACACCTTTTTTCTTCCCCGCGGAATCCGGCCTGACAAAACCGTGTTTATTTTCAACAACCGGCTCAATATATCCGGGAGTTGCATTCAGGGGTACACCGTTAAAGCCCTCTTGGGTCATTATGCCACGCATGCGGTCTGGGTCTGTTTCGGTATAAACAAAACCGTTCTGCACCAAGGGCAAATCCGAAGCCGAAAAAGCAACATCCCGCTGAACGATTGTTATTTTATAACCGCAATAGGGACAGAAAGAGTTTGAGTCTTCTAATTTCCTTCCGCACTTTTCGCAAAACATCATATCACCTCTCGGCAAATATCTTTTATCAATGTTATCATATAGTTTTTAAAATGTCAAACAATGTTTTTCCCATACCGAAAAAATGTCATTTTTTTCACAACTGATATTCCCTGAAAGGAAGAAACATCATATACACAAGAGATAAATCCGTCTATTTTCCCAAAAAAGACTTAAAAACCTTCGTTCGTCCCTTAATTTTTATATAATTTGTAAATTATTTATTTACATTTAATAAAATCTATCGACAAGCATAATGTTTAATGATAAGATATTGACAATATTTTCCGTTTTGTTAACGGAGTTTTAATTATATCTTAAAGGAGAGATAGTTTTGAAAGCTGAAGAAAGCGTAAAAAATTATGCTGCCTCTGTCAGAATGTATACTAATTACACTGTCAGAGAAATCAAAAAAATCTGTAAAACAATCGGCCCCAGACCTGCCGGCTACGATGCTGAAAAGCAGGCTCAGGAGCACATCGCAGAGGAACTCAAGACCTGTGCTGATGAAGTAAAAATCGAGCCCTTCAAGCTTGCCCCCAAGGCATTCATGAGCTGGATTACTGTTGACGGTATCCTTGTTATTATAAGCTGCCTTCTCAACTTC
>JAZUAZ010000168.1:0-2513 GCA_045638245.1 Acutalibacteraceae bacterium
AAATAATTCTCGGAGGTGCGTTTTGAGTAACAGATTAAATAATGAAAAAAGTCCTTATCTGCTGCAGCATAAGGATAATCCGGTTGATTGGTATCCGTGGTGTGATGAAGCTTTTGAGAAGGCCGCAGAAGAAGAAAAGCCTGTTTTTCTTAGTATAGGATATAGCTCCTGTCATTGGTGTCACGTGTTTGCCCATGAAAGCTTTGAGGACACTGAAATAGCCGATATTCTCAATAAATATTTCATATCCGTAAAGGTTGACAGAGAGGAAAGACCCGATATTGACAGTGTGTATATGTCAGTTTGTCAGGCGTTTACGGGAAGCGGTGGCTGGCCTACCTCTGTTTTTATGACAGCGGATAAAAAGCCCTTTTTTGCAGGTACCTATTTTCCGAAAACTTCGCGTGGCGGAATGATTGGCTTTAAGGAACTGCTTTTGTTAATACACGATAAATGGGAAAGTGACCGTAGCTTTCTTTTAAGGCGTTCAGATGATATTGTTGAACATCTGAAAAAAGACACATTGTCCGTTAAAAAAGCGGATGAAAGCCTGATTGAGGATGCAATAAAACACTTTTCCGTACTGTACGATGAAAAAGACGGCGGATTCGGAAAGGCACCGAAGTTCCCGACACCGCATAATATTATATTTTTACTATCTTATTACGAGCGGTATAAAAATCCTCACTGTCTTGCTATGGCAGAGCATACACTTATGCAAATGTTCCGCGGCGGTATTTTCGATCATATAGGCTACGGCTTTTGCCGATACTCAACGGACAAAAAATTTCTTGTGCCGCATTTTGAAAAAATGCTGTACGATAATGCTCTTTTGATTATGGCGTACTGCAAAGCGTATGCAGTAACTGAAAAACAGATATATCTTGAAATCGCGGAAAAAACCGCTGAATACGTTGCCCGTGAAATGACCTCTCATGAAGGCGGATTTTACAGTGCACAGGATGCCGACAGTGAAGGCGAAGAAGGTAAGTATTATTTATTTACCCCTGACGAGACTATTGAATTGCTCGGCAAAGACAGGGGGGAATTGTTCAACCGTCATTTTGATATAAGCGTCAGTGGTAATTTTGAAGGAAAAAATATTCCTAATCTCCTTCACGGCAGCTCCACGGAGGAGTCATTTGATGATTGTCTTCCGATGCTTCGTCAATACAGAAGGAACAGATATCCTCTTCATCTTGACGATAAAATTTTAACAGTGTGGAACAGTCTGATGATTGCTGCTTTGAGCGAACTTTATTTATATAGCCGTAATGAAAAGTACCTTGATGCGGCTAAAAAAGCGGACGAATTCATAAGCAGAAATCTGTGTGAAAAGGACACTCTCTTTGTAAGCTTCAGAGACGGAAAGCGCGGTGTGCGGGGCTTCATTGATGACTATGCCGCGTATATTTTCGCTCAGCTTCATCTTTATAAGGCAACATCAGATTGCAGATATATTGAATCAGCAAAGCTTTTTTGCGATAAAGCCGTTAACGATTTTGCAGATACCTACGGTGGCTTTTATTTATACAGCGAAGACGGTGAGAAGTTGATTCTTCGACCTAAAGAAACCTATGACGGTGCCATACCCAGCGGAAATTCAATAATGGCATATAACCTTGTACGTCTGTCCGTACTTACGGCTGATGATAAATTGACAAAGCTTGCAGAAAGTCAGCTGAATTACATCGCTTCCGATGCATTTGATTATCCTGTCGGACATGGGATGTATTTAACTGCTCTTTTAGAATATTATGAACCTCCGGTGAAAATTACCGTTGTAAGGGCAGGGGATACAGATTCAAGTGATTTAATGGAATCACTGCCGAAGGATGCTATTATAATTCATTTGTCTGAACCGACTGAAGAATATCCGCTTAAAAACGGAAAAACAACTTATTATGTTTGTAAAAAACACAGCTGTATGCCACCTGTAAACAATTTGAGTGAATTAAACTGAATATGTTCTTAAAATAATAAGGCGAGTGATTTTTTATCACTCGCTTTATCAGTTAATTACGCCACACGATTTCACCGTTTATAACAGTAGCTTTAACACAGGAGTTTATTTCCAGGGGATTACCTTCAAAAATAACTATATCTGCATCCTTGCCTTCTTTCAGACTACCTAATCTGTGATCCACCCTGCATATGCGTGCCGCATCAATGGTAATTGCACGAAGTGCCGCTGTTTCGCCAAGGCCTTCTTTTGCCGCAATACCTGCACATAACGGCAGATACTGTATTCTTGAAACAGGATGATCGGTGGTTATTGCAACAGTAACTCCTGCATCATGAAGAATACCTGCGGTCTTAAAATCCGACTGGCTGACCTCATCCTTGTTGCGTGAGGCAAGAGAAGGTCCCACAATGGCAGGATAACCGCTTTCTGCAATTTTTGCGGCAATCAGATGCCCTTCAGTGCAGTGATCAAGTGTTAGCTCAAGGTCAAATTCTTCAGCTATTCTTATTGCGGTGAAAATGTCATCAGTGCGGTGAACGTGAGCTTT
>JAZUAZ010000169.1:0-2273 GCA_045638245.1 Acutalibacteraceae bacterium
CGAAGTTTATTTACTATCACCTTATGGGTGAGCCGCTTACTCATCCCTTGCTTCCCGAATTCATAAAAATGGCAGCGGAGAAGGGCTATAAGTCCATAATTACCACAAATGGTACACTTTTAAAAAAGCACGGTGAGAAAATTTTGTCATCCGGTGTACACAAGGTTAACATTTCCCTGCATAGCTTTGAAGAAGGTACTGAAGAGGAACATAAGGAATATATTTACGAACTTTCAGATTTTGCGAAGCGTGCGGCGGATAAAGGTGTTATAGTGGTCTTCAGACTTTGGAATCAGGGGTATGATGACGGCAAGAACGAAGCTGCATTAGATGTTCTAAGAGAGCATATCGGCGGAGAATGGAAGGAAAACACCCGAGGAATAAAAATTTCAGATAACATTTATCTGGAATGGGGTAAAAGATTTGAGTGGCCTGACCGTGAAGCTGAAATCAGGGGTGACAAATACTTTTGCTACGGCCTGAAGGATCAGTTCGGAATTCTTGTTGACGGTACTGTTGTACCGTGTTGTCTTGACAGTGACGGAGTTATCAATCTCGGCAACATTTTTTATGAAGATATTGATGCAATTCTTGCTTCGGAAAGGGCGTTGAATATAATCAATGGCTTCAAATGCGGAAAAGCTGCTGAAGATTTATGTAAAAGATGCGGATACGCACAACGTTTTGTATGATAAAAGTACATAATTAAAGACCTTGCACTTTGAAGTGTAAGGTCTTTTTTGTATGTTTTGTTATTACGCAAAATACTTCTGCCAGCTTTTGTCTGAAAGAATTTCGCCCTTATCAATGTTAAAGATAAAGGTTTCCTTTTTGCCGTCTTTTTCAGTTACAAGCTTAATATCTGACTTGCTGATGTATTCAGCGCTGATTATCTTTTCATCGGTCTTATTAAAGAACTTTCTGAGGAGAGTAGCAGCATTTTCATCGTAGTCACCTGCGTTGTCTGATACGAAGAGTACGTTACCGCAAAGATTGTTGATTTTACCGAGAAGATATTTCTGTTCGTCGGTAAATGTAAGGTTATCTTTTCTGAGGAAGAATACGTCGGGGTCATTCATCCATACTCTGCCGTCAAGGTGTCGGCGGAAAATGGAGTTATTTATGGCGCTTCTTGCGTTAAGCATTTCGTTGCTTACCTGAATACGGCTGTAGAACTTACCCTTATAAGTCAAGTCAACGTCACAGCTGATACGGCAGGCATCGCATATACCGAGTGCAGGTCCGATGGGTACACCGCAGCCAAGGAAAAGCTTATCTCCGACACATTCACGGAGAAATTCCATTGCATCGCACATAATTTCACCGCGGCTCTTACCGTGACGTGGCTTGATGCACTGACTGTAGAGGAAATCAAGCTTAACCATATCGTAGCCCCACTCGTTGAGTACTACGTCAAATACCTTTCTCAGATAAGCTCTTACTTCCTCATTATAAATATCGAAGGTATAAGCGCCTCCCCATGCAATGCAGCCTATCATAGGCTTCCCGTTTTCGTGCTTAATGAGCCAATCGGGGTGTTCTTTCGCCATACGTGATATTTTTTGACAATTGAAGGGTGCAAGCCATATACCTGCCTTATAGCCCTTCTTGTGAATTTCGTCAGCTATATACTTCATACCCTTGGGGAATTTTGCGGGGTTTGGATCAAGCCAGTCTCCTATGAATGTTTCATAACCGTCATCAATCTGGAAAATATTTACCTGATCCTTGTAGGGGTCAAGACCGTTAAGGTCGCGGATAATGATATCCTCGGTAATATTCTGAAAATAATTGTACCAGGATGTGTATCCGCTCATCATGCCGTGTCTTGTTTCGGGCATTTTCCACATTGCAAAGTACTTGTCGAAAACTTCTTCGTAATCGCCTTCGAAATAAACAATATCAAAGATTTTCAGGGGCTCAGAAACAACCTTGCCGAGAAGGTCCTTAGTAAAATAGAAACGGTTTTCATTCATCTTGACCTTGAATATGGTATAACCGGTTTTCTCGCTGAGAGAGCCCCAGAGTTTTACCTTATTACCGGTCTTTATGTAAGTATAGCAATGGCTGTGGAATTCACCGGGCTTATATGAGTATTTCACAATCCACTCATCACTTGTCTTTCTTGCAAGATCCTTGGTGTACTCGGAAATATTCGAAAGCTTGATTGTGCCGGGCATAACCTCATCTTTAGTCCATTCCTTTGTTTTGGTCCAGGACTGATAGCCTGCTCCGAAAAATTTATCCCCATCCTTGAAGGTGTAATAGGTTTC
>JAZUAZ010000170.1:0-17869 GCA_045638245.1 Acutalibacteraceae bacterium
CAGTGACGTAGATTGGATAGATGAGATTCTTCTGAAAAAAGCAATAAAGGATTTACCTGAACGGGAAAAGAAAATTCTGTCTTTGAGATTTATGAACGGTCTTACCCAGACTGAGGTTGCCTCGGAAATAGGTATTTCTCAGGCTCAGGTGTCAAGACTTGAAAAGGGTGCACTGGATAAGATAAAGGGACACAGGAAGGTTATTATTTAGTAACCGTATAACAGTAAAGGAAGCGGTTGGTTGCCGCTTCCTTTATATTTTATTGTATTATTTTACTTTAATTTTTATAACATCGCTGTATTCACTGTAATTGTAACCGCCGTCGCCCTTCTTTTTATAGGCTCTGACCTTAATATAATAGGTTTTACCGCTCTCGAGATTTTTAACAGTAGCCGAAGTCGTGTTTGCTTTATAGTTGGAAACCTTTTTGTAGCCTGAGGACTGTTTCTCGCTTATCCATATCTGATAACCGTCTTCTACTGATATGTTATTCCAGCTGACTTTTACACTACCCTTGCTTGTTGAAGAAGCCTTTGCGGTAACATCCTCAAGTCTGGTCATAGTAACAATCTTAAAATAGGTAGGAGCCCAATAGGTTTCTTTGTAAAATTCATTATAGGGACGTACGGCAAAGGTATAGCTTGTATTGCTTTCAAGGTTATACACCATAGCCGAATTACTAACAGAGTGTTCATGTTCCACGTCCTTAACCTTTTTCCACTTTCCGTTTTCTCTTACGAATACTCTATATCCGGTTGCATCTTTCACGCCTTCCCAAATCAAGGATACACGGTCGGAATAGGTTTTAACACTTACCTCTTCGATGCATTCGGGAATTAAGCTGTTGCCCTCGGCAATATCTGCATCTTCAGGGAAAAGGAAATTTGACGTATCAACTCCATAAAATGCTTCTCTTTTTACTGTTTTTACAGTTTTAGGGATTGTAATATTTGTCAGCTTTTCACAACCTGAAAATGCTTCTTTACCGATTTCAGTAAGGCCTGATGAGAGAATAACTGTTTTGAGATTATCCATACCGTAGCAAAGACCTGACGGGATAACAGTAAGAGATTCGGGTAAAATAAGGGTTTCAACTTTATCGAAATGGCAAAGAGAGCCCATTCCGAAATTTACACCGTCTTCAATAATAAGTATTTTTGCATCATCTGCAGCATAATAAGCTTCAAGTTCTTTTTTGGTAGGCTCGGAAAAGAAATCCCAACAGTCACAATAGCCGTCTTCAGTATAGCAATATGAGCTTGTTTCACCAAAATAGTGTGTGCCAATCGTTTTGCCCTCACCGCGTATAACCATTACACCGGTATCCTCATCATAGGTATAGGGTACATAGTATTCATTCCACTCTGCGGCACTTGCACTTACGCAAAACAGAATTGTCATTGTGGCCAAAATAGCTGCAAAAATAATAAGTGATTTAAGTTTCTTCATTGTAAATTCCTCCTAAAATTTAAAAAAATTAAAAAAGTGCGCCCAAATGAGCGCACTAAAAAATGCATCTCATTTGTCGCAACACAAACCTAACTTCTTCCTTTTGGGTACAGTTAATAAGAGATACACCTTTTTCAAAGTGTTTCCCAAAAGAAATTAGAATATGCGGTTGTGTTGCATAGTTAATATACCATAATATGTAATAAAAGTCAACAAAAAAACAGCCGCTATGCCCAAAAGACATAACGGCTGTTTTTATTATACTTCATCAAAAGCAAATGCTCTGTTGTAAGCCTTAACGGTTTTACTGTCAAAGTCTGCTTCTTTTCCGCTTAAGAAGGTCGGAATTGAATTTCTGCCCGCGTCGAGCTTTTTACCGATGTAAATTTTCATTACTCCGTTTCTTTCTCTTACTGCGGTGACCGTTTCATTTTTACCCACAGCACTGCGGCTTATGAGAGTGTCATTACCTATCATGAAATGAACATAGCCTTCAGTATCAACAGAAAGACCTGCTTCTGCACCCTGACTGAAAAGTACGATATTTTTATCGGTTACCTTTTCAGCTTTCACGGTAAAATCACCTGCACCGTAGATTCCGTCCTCGACTGCATACTTTTTCCAATAATCAAACTTAAGGTCAACAGCGGTACTGTTACCGAGAATATCAAACACCACTGACAGAGTGTAACTGTTAAGCTTGTCGAATTTATCCCTGAAGGTGATTCTGACAGTCATATAATCTTCAAGCAGCTCTATATCTTCAATCTCGTTCTCTCTGCAGAATATATTTCTGTAATCAACAAACTGATTGAAGGACACCTCAAGCGTACGTTTATCGATGGCCTTTACATAGGTTGATACCATAGCTTCAGCTTTCTTATTATAATGGTATATCTTTGTTTCAAAAGCATCAAGCTCAACTGTCATCTCATCACCATAGCTGTATGTTCGTCCGTCCTGCTCTACGGTATAAGGTATCATCAGGGTTGCTTTAGCCTTCTTAAGTCCCCTCTCCACACCGATTTTCTCATCGAGTACAAGAGTATAGGTCTTTTTCTCTGATGTACTGTTTCTCAGGCATACAATACCTTCATCCGAGCCGAAGCAGCTGTAGCCGTATACACCACCATTTGCAGGGTCAGTGCCGAAAATTACGGAGTTGGAGAGAATATCCATATTATCCTCTATGAAGGTAAGCACTGAATGATTTATACGCCACTTCGCATCGTTGAACAAGGTGTGACTGTAATAAAGCTCCCAGAAGCAGGTACCTCTCATCGCCATTGTGAAAAGGTATGACCTGAATTCATCATCGGTCATTTTCACCTTTGCATCCTTGCCGTAAATAGGATCATGATTGTAAAGAGCAAACTGCGGCACCTGGAACTGACGGATATTATAAAAGTCATAGTATCGGCTGTCTCTGTATGTAAGTAGTCTGTCTTTATCACAGCTTTTTTCGCCCTCCATACCGTGATCGTTGCTTATTTGCATCCATAGACTGTTACACCACTGCAGAAACCATGGACTCGGCGGTGCGTAACTTGTAAGGTTTATCCAGAAGTTTTCATCATAGTCGTAAACCTTTTCGAAGAAGGTTATCCACTTCTCCCACACATCTGTAAAGAAGTACATATCCTGATATCCGCCTGTGTGATGGTCATGCTTTCTGTTTTTGCAGGCTCTCTGTGCAAAGCCGTCAAGCTTGAAGTAATTGAGATTATAATCTTTCGCAAAACCGAGAAGCATATCTGCAGTTCTGTCTACATACATCTTACTGCCTACACATATATCGTGAGCCGCCTTATTGACGTATCCGTTACCGCCCTTTTCTATCTTTCGGGCAAATTTAATTGTGTCGTTTGTATATCCGCCTCTCGGACCGAGCCACAGGCCGAAGCGTGAGCCGAGATTCTCGCTCAAATCTCTGAAATCGGCTAAGCCGTTGGGGAATTTATTGTTAAATTTCCAGAAATCTGCGGCATAGTCATTCCAGCCGTCATCCATAACGTAGGAATCAATCACCTTAGTACCGTGATTTGTAAGGCCCTTATCAATACTCAGGAAGGATTCCGTAATATTCTGAATGTTGATATTAAGCATATTGTCGTACCAGGAGTTATACTGAATACGAAGCTTGATGGGCTTGGATATGCTTCTTATGTATGAATAAAATGACTTCTGTACAGTAGCAAATGTATCGTTTTCACTTACGCCTACTATCGCTTTATAGCTTCTGTATGTACCTTCGGAAGTAAGCTCGTTCAGAGTCTTTCCTACATAAGATGTAATAACAACCCTTTCATTCTCCGCTCTGTTGAAGGTAATAGGAAATTCGCAGCCAAAATAACAGGAGCCGACATAAACGGGCTGACCCACGCTCATAAGAAATCCGGAAATGTGAGAATCCTTCTGTGCGGGAAGACTCCAGAGTTTCTCTTTTGAGGAAAATCTCATATTGTAAAGGTCTATGCTTTCAAGAATAAGCTTGTCGCTTTTCTCTTCGCAAGAAATTTCTATGTGCTTTCTGCACACCATATCGTTCTCTTTGAGAGCATAAACAAGAGACACGGTAAATCTGTTACTCTTAAGTTCGTACGGCTCAAAGATGATTTTCAGTAGCTTTTCCGTGGAAATATCACTGACATAAGCATCTGCTACAATCAGCTCATCACTTTTAACAGTATACCTTGCAAATAACCCGCCCTTAAAGTGCAATACAAACTCCGTGCTGTCCCCCCTGACGGAAAGTTCCTTTTCACTGAGCTTATTATACACACCGGAATAAACTATTTTTCCTTTTTCTATATTGATGTCCTTGGTAAGATACTTATTACTTATTGAATAAGCACAGCTTAACTTCTTTGCCATATTAACCTCTTAACCTATAATTCTGAATATCCAGTCTGTCACATCGTCACAAACCTTATCAAAGCACTGTGATTCATTGAGTATTTCGTGTCTTGCATCCTTGTAAAGTATTGTTTCAAGGTTTTTCTTACCTGCTTTTTTAAGCATATTCTCCACCTTTGCAATACCCTTTGAAAATTCACCTACCGGATCCATATCACCTGCAATCATAAGCACAGGAAGCTCCTTGTTGAAGCCATCAAACCATTCCTTTGAGGAAACGTAATTGAGTATGCCGAAAAGGTCGCCGTAGCCGGGTGCAGTAAAAAGGAAGCCGCAATAGGGATCTGCGATATATTTATCAACCTCATCCTGATCTCTTGTGAGCCAGTCAAAGGGAGTTCTGTCCTCAAACTTATTGTTATAGGTTCCGAAACCGATAGAATTGATAAGCTTACTTCTGTGATGGTCACCCTTGAGCTTTGTGATTATCTTTGTAAGAGCAATACCTGCTCCTGCAGCCGGGTTGGGACCTGCAGTACCGCAGAAAATCGCACCGTCAATATCTTTTGCATACTTATATGAATAAGCTCTTGCAACAAATGAACCCATTGAATGGCCGAAGAATATAAAGGGCTTGCCTTCGTTTTCCTTCTTAGCTATAACTGAAAGCTCATAGCAGTCCTCGACAAAGCATTTCCAGCCGTCTCTCTTGCCGAAATAACCAAGTTCATCATCGTTCTTTACACTCTTACCGTGACCGAGATGATCATTGATATATACGGCTATCCCTCTGTCACAAAGTACAGATGCGAATTTCTCGTATCTTTCAAGATGCTCTGCCATACCGTGAGCTATCTGCATAACAGCCTTTATTTCCCCTTCCTCAGGCAGGTATGATGCACAGTGGATATCGGCAAGACCCGAAACTGACGGAAATGTAAATTCCTTTTTGATAAATGACATAATGTTTTCCTCCTCAGAATATAATAATTCATATTGATTATAACACAAAAATGTTCGATGCAAACACTGTATCGGATATTTTTGAAAGTAATAATATACAAACTTTATATGATTTTTTTGACAAAAGCGGCTTTTTATATATCTTTTAACACCATAGTCCGTTTTTAAGGACTCAAAATTTAAATTTATCGAACATTTGTATTGACTTTTAGAAATTACGTGCTATAATTAAATCAAGATTAAAGAACGTATGTTCGATAAAACACACAAACGGAGGTATTTATTATGTTTGCTACTTTAGAATCTTTCTCAATATTCTTTTTCACCTGTCTTTCACTCATCGTTCTCGCCATTGTCTTTGAAGATAAGCTCATATCCTTAGAAGCAAAACGAGAGAAAAAAGCTGCTGCACGCCGTGCTTCGAAAAAGCCGCCCGCAAAGCCTTGCTCTCAGGCAAAGAAAATCACTGCTCAGAAAAGCAGTTCTTCAAGAGTACACGCACAGAAAAGAGCAGGACACAACCTCGCTGCATAAAATTCAACGGACAAGCACACTAAGGTGTTTGTCCGTTTTCTGTAGGATATGCAAATCGGTTATTTCTTCCTTTACTTGACTTTTACGACCATGTTTTGTATAATATTACAATGTAAAAATCTACTTTGGAGGGATGTACAATGTCAGATAACAAACGATACTGTATGGGTTGTATGAAAGAGCTTGACCCTCAGGCGATTATCTGCCCTCATTGCCATTACAGTACAGGAATGAGCAACAAATCATCTTATCTCAACCAGGGTCACATCGTAGCAGACAGGTACCTTATCGGTAAAGCCCTTGCAACTGCTAATGACAGTGTTATCTATATCGGTCTTGATAAGGACACAGGCAGTACTGTTTCGGTATGTGAGTTTTTCCCGAACAAGCTTGTCACAAGGGATATATCAGGAAGCATAAAGGTTTCGGATGAAGAAAAGACATCCCTTTTCGAAAGCTGTCTTCAAAGCTTTCTCAGCTTATGGCGCGCAATAAAAATGTTTGACGATGTAAAATGTCTTCCTCGTGTCAGAGATATAGTCAGAGACAATAACACTGCATACGCTGTATCTGATTTCAAGGAAACTGTAGCACTTAAGGACTACTTTGCAAAAACAAGGAAGCCTCTCCCTGCAAACAAAGCAGTAGCAGCTTTCCTGCCTGTTATTAGTGCTCTCAAGCTGCTTCACAATGCCGGCATTGTTCACGGCAACATTACACCGTCAACTATTCAGGTAGGAGCTGACGGCAGACTCAATATCATCGGATTTTCAATTCCGCAATGCCGTTCCGATATCCCCGAGCTTGCAGCAAAGCCCGTTTCAGGCTTCTCGGCTTTGGAAATTTACCAGAACGGTACTGCAAGATCACGTTCAGACATATACTCCGTAATGGCGGTTATGTACTATTCAATAACCGGTATCGTACTTTCAAGAGCCACAGAACGCGTCACCGACGGAAAGCTTTCTATGCCTTCGGCAATAGCAGCAACAATTCCTGCACCACTTGCTGAGGCTTTATCCCGCTCACTTGAGGTTCAGCCCGCTTCACGACTCAGCAAAGCTGATGAGCTCATTGCTCTTCTCAAGGAATCCAGAGTCCCCGCCTGTGCTCCAAAGAGTACTGCGGCAAGAAAACCTGCTGCTCCGTCCCCTGCCGCAGCACCGACAAGACCGTTGCAAAATCCGAGAGCTTCAGTAAAACCTGCAGCGCCCGAAGAGATGACTGCAGCTTTTACTCCCGTAGAAAGCACCGCTCCTGTGGCAACACGTACCGGCGCACCCGCTCCTACAGCGAAGCAGCAACCCTCCGCACGTCCTCAGCCCCGCAAAAATCAGGCACAATCTTCGCCGGTACTTCCGAATAATGACAACTCAGAAGCCGTGGAACAGGACAACGCAGCAAAAAGGAAATTGTCTGCTATTCCCCTTCCTGTTCTCGGTATACTGACCAGCATCACGGTCCTTATTATATGCTTTATCCTCTTCGTTTTCGCATATCCGACTTTTCTTTATAAAAGTATTGATATCCCTGTGCTGAATGATATTTTCTCCAATTTCTCAGTACTCCCCATAAACAAGGATAAAGAAAACGTTGAGCAATCTCAGAATGTACCCGATGTTACAAATGAGAACAACACTCCCGACTATGTAACTGTGCCCGATTTTACCGATAAAACCGAGGACTACATCAAAGGCTCAGATGCCTACGGACGAAACTTTATTTTCAAGTATACGTACGACACAAGTGACACAGTTGAAAAGGGCGGCGTTATAAGCCAGAGTACTCCCGCAAATGCAAGTGTTGTCAAGGGTACAACAATAGTACTCGTTATAAGCACAGGCAAGCCTGATATCATAGTCCCCGACGTTACGGGAAAAACTTATGAAGAGGCCGCCGACATTCTTCGCAGAGAGGGATTCAAGGTCAAGAAGGAAATACTGGAAAACACTGAGGGCAGACCGGCAAATATTGTTCATACTCTCAGTATTGAACCGGGAAAAGGCGCTTCAAAGGGTACTGAAATATCAGTTTACGTCTGGGATGAACCTGAAGAGATAACAACAGAACCCTCAACCGAGCCGTCCACAGAGCCGTCTACTCAGCCTTCCACTGAACCTTCTACAGAGCCGTCAACCGAACCATCAACTCAACCTTCCACCGAACCTTCTACCGAACCCTCAACTGAGCCGTCAACTGAGCCATCAACTCAGACTCCTACAGAGTCAACACCTCCTACAGAGGTTAACGAGGAAAGCGCACAGTAATATTTTAAAAAACTTTTCAAAAAACTATTGACTTTCTCAAGTGCATGGTATATAATAATTAAGCACTTGAGAAAGTGATATATCGCGGAGTGGAGCAACCCGGTAGCTCGTCGGGCTCATAACCCGGAGGTTGCAGGTTCAAATCCTGTCTCCGCAACCAGAAAAAGGTACTCACCTATGGGTGGGTACTTTTTGTTATAAAAAAAGTACTGCAACCGACGGGTGTAACCCGGGGCATCGTCACCGAAGCGCGTCCAGCGGACGAAGAATCGAGGTGAGGATGGCGTAGCGGTCGAAATTCATAGGCGCTCCAAGCCGTTATGAATTTCGGGAACCGCAAGAGGGCCTTTGCAGGTTCAAATCCTGTCTCCGCAACCAGAAAAAAGTACTCACCTTAGGGTGGGTACTTTTTTGTTATAAAAAAGCACTGCAACCGACGGGTGTAACCCGGGGCAAGAGACAAATTATTTTTCCACACTTGAGAAATTTATCATTTTATGATACACTTATGCACATAAGCCCACAAATGTTATATATCACTAAACAAATATGTTCGTCATATTATATCAATTGGAATGTAACGGAGGAAACAATGTTTGCAGCAGAAGAATATTTAGCCTATATAAAATCCGAAAATAAAAATTCTCTTAATTGCATCGTAACTTTGGAGCAATCCGAAAACAACTATCAAGAATATTTCAAAAGACTACTTCTTAGACGGCTTTTTTTATTCGATGATTTTACAGACAGAGAAAATGAAGTTTTGTTGAGGAGATTGGGTGTTACGCATCCCCCGCAAAGTATCGAGGAGATCGCGTTCGCCTTCAATGTTACAAGAGAGCGCATACGTCAAATCAACGCTAAAGCTCTCCATAAGATGAGGTATCCCGGCAAAAGAAACTCTTTTCTATGCACATTCACAACGAAAGAAGATCTTGAAAAAGCCACAGAGCTCGCAAAATTGGACAATGCCCATATTTCAGAAACTCTCCAAGACTATATTCTTTTATTCGAGAAAATATAAATCTACACTATTGTATGCTTAGTCTATCAGCCGTTTAGCGCATGCAACGCTTTTTAGATGCTTCTATTATTTCCAAACAAGACTTAACCTAACATTTATACAAAACTATCGTTAAAACACTACTTTTTCAGTATTGAACTTTTCGAAAAGATATTTTAGAATCTATGTAATAAAAAAGGAGTGACCTATTTATGAAAATCGAAATTTGTGAACAAATGTTGCATACTTGGCTCAGACATTGTAAGCTCTGTGAAATCGCTCAAACCAACTGGAAAGTTTCTCCTTTGTATATAAAAACTATTTCTAAAAGCGACAAAGATTACATTCAAGCTTTTATTGAAGAAGTAAAGATTCATTTTCCTAAAATTTTCAATATTGACGCTGATCAAATGATTGGACAATGTGAGGTTGATATTGTAGGCATCAAATTGGATGACAACAGAGTAGACCATGTGTATTTGGTGGACACTGCGTTCCATAAAGACGGCTTAGGCTATAGCGATACTACACGACAAGTGATAATGAAGATTGCACGTGCTGCAGCTATATCTTGGGTTGCTTTCGGTAAAAACGTTCCCACAAAGGTCATTTTCGCTTCACCAAAATGTTATCCTACCCCTGAGAGACGCATTAGGAAGGCCGAACAGGATATTAAACCGTTTATAAATAAATATTTTCCCAATGTTTTTGTAGAAATATATTTCAACAAAGATTTTACAGACTCAATTTACGAACCGTTACTCCGTAATATGAACGAACTCTATGATGATACAGATTTGTTTATGCGCGCATTGCATTTGGCTAAACTTGCTGATAAACATATACCCAAAAGTACCGTCACATCCAAAGCAACTTGTCCTAAAAGAGCTGTATCAAAGAGTAGTGTCACCCCCACCGCATCCACAACCATTTCTAAAAAACCTCGAATAATTTTAACGCCTTCTGATCCTGCAGTTTTCAAATCAGAACTGCTTCATAAGAAAATAGCTGAAATTACTTGGGTGTATAGTGATGGAACTCAGGAAGATAAAACATGGCATGCATCAAAATTCCAATCCTCGTCAGATGTATTTGGAAACATAGAATCCAGACCACAATGGGTCAACAAGGCCCAAAACGGTTTGGTTGAAGTTCGGATTAAAGTCTTATAAAGTCTAAAGATTCATCTAAAGCAAAGTAAACATTTCAATAATACGGTTCGGCAATTAAATAATGTAACCTTCAACTATGCTGCGTTGCATTGCCTCTATACAGAACTTTCCCATCAGAATGAAGTACTCACCTTAGGGTGGGTACTTTTTTATTTGTACAGCGGCAATGTTTGGTAATTTTAAATAAAATATTGCGCTTTCTTTTGTGCATTATCGTCAGTACAATTATTGACATTTACCAAAAAAGACTGTATAATTTTGTCATACTAACCAAATAAATTCAAACTAATTTACTCCAGAGGTTTCTATGCAAAATTTTCTCACACCAATCGGTCACATTTTAGGATTCATTTCAGTAGCTTTATTTTTCTATTCATATCAGTGTACTGAAAAAAGAAAGCTTGTAGCAATACAGACAGTTGCAACGGCTTTAAGCTGTGTACAATATCTTCTTATAGGAGCTTTTTCAGGCTTTGCTTTAAACGTTGTATGTATAATCCGTAATTTCGCATTTAACTATCGCGATAAAAAGCAAAGTAAAAACCTTGTACTCCCCATTGTTTTCTCTTTAGGTATGGCAGTTGTCAGCGTTTTCTCCTGGGAGGGCATCCACTCACTGCTTATAACTGCAGGTCTTGTTGTCAATACAATGAGTATGGGTATGTTTGATGCCAAGGATTTCCGTAAAACAATACTTATCTCCTCTTCGCTGATTCTCGTTTACAATGCTTTCGCTTCCTCATACAGCGGTATGCTGAGCGAGTCAATATCACTTCTTTCGGTTGTAATCGGAATCATCCGATATAACAGTACACAGACCGTACAGACTGTAAAGACTGTAAAAGCTGTGCAGTCATCAAACCAAAAAGTTGCAGCGTAAAAATTCACGGGCAGTACCGATTCGGTACTGCCCGCTGTTTTTTTAGCCGTAGATAGGTCCGTATGTCTGACAAGCTCTGTAGTCTGCGCTCTGACTGTCTTCTGTGCCGAAGGCTGCCCATGAGTGAGGACGGAAGATTCTGTCTTCGGGTACGTTGTGCATATTAACGGGAATGCGAAGCATTGAAGCAAGTGTGATGAGGTCATCACCTACATGTCCGTAAACTGTTACGCCGTGGTTTGCTCCCCAGTTTGCCATTACTGAGTATACATCCTTGAATGCACCTTCACCTGTAAGAATAGGTGCAAACCATGTTGTAGGCCATGTGCGGTCTGTTCTTACGTCGATAGTAGTATGTGCATTATCGGGAAGGTCTGCAGTGTAACCCTCCGCAATCTGCATAACAGGTCCGATACCCTCGATGATGTTTACACGAAGTAATGTAACGGGCATTTCTGCCTTACAACGGAAGTGGCTTGAGAATCCGCCACCTCTGAAGTACTCGTAATTAGCTCTGCACCAGTCTGTTGCTTCAAGGCAAGCCTTGATGTCCTCTTCTGTCATATCCCAGAAGGGCTTCATGCAGCCTTCACCCTTATCGTTTTTAGCGGCACCGCTTCCGTCAAGTGCAGTTGCACCTGAGTTGATAAGATGAATAAAGCCATCCTTTGCCTTGCCTTCAGGCTTGTAGCCTGTTACTCTCTCACAAGCCTCGGGGCTCCAGTATGTACGTACGTCGTGGAAGCAAGGCGCACTGCCGGAAACAAGTGTACCGAGCATCATTGCAACACCATTAAGGGTGTCGTTTTCTGTTGCGAAGGGTGTGGGAGCCTTAGGACCGTTCCAGTCGAAGGTTGAAGCCATAATAGCTTCTGTAAAGTCAGCGTTGGGCAGCCAGTCTGTCCAGTTTCTCTGTCCCTGGAAGCCGCCTGCAACTGCATTCTTACCAAGGGCTTCTTCGTGCCAGCCGAGCTCATCAAGCTTCTTGTTACCGTAAAGAATATCCTTGACAATAATTGTGAACTTTGCAATGAACTCCCAGTCCTTGTCAGCGGGAACAACCTTGGATTTTCTGATAATTTCGGGAAGGTCCTTACCTGCGTTTACATCAAATCCTTCCTTACAGTTTGCTTTAATCCATGCGAGTGCCTTTTCGTACTCGTCCTTATCGTAAATCTCAAGAGTGATTCTTCTGATAATATCACTCATATCAACCCATTCAGCACGGATTCCGAAGTACTTCTGGAACATTGAAGCGTCACAGTAGCTGCCTGCAATACCCATTGAAATACCGCCGAGGTTGACGTAAGCCTTGTTTTTCATCCAGCCTACTGCTATTGATGCTCTTGCAAAGCGGAGAATCTTTTCGGCAACATCCTCGGGAATTGTTTTATCGTCCATATCCTGAACGTTTCTGCCGTAGATTGAGAATGCGGGAAGTCCCTTCTGTGCATAAGCGGCAAGTACTGCGGCAAGATAAACCGCACCGGGTCTCTCGGTACCGTTGAAGCCCCATACTGCCTTGATTGTGTTGGGATTCATATCAAAGGTCTCGGAGCCGTAGCACCAGCAGGGTGTAACGGTAAGAGTTGCCACAACGTTTTCGGTTGAGAACTGCTCTTCACATTTAGCAGCCTCAGCACCGCCACCTATCGTAGTGTTTGAAACAACACACTGTACGGGAGTACCGTCAGGATATCTGAGGTTTTCGCTGATAAGCTTTGCGGCTGCTTCAGCCATACCCATTGTCTGATTTTCGAGGCTTTCTCTTACGCCGCCCCAGCGTCCGTCAATTGTAGGTCTTATACCTATTTTTGGATACAACATATTATTTTCTCCTTTATGTATTTATTTTTTTATGATTTCGCAGAAGCGTTCAAAGGCTTCGTCCCAGTCAGAGGTATGCTCCCCTTCATATTTCTTCACCTTCTCGGTTTCTGCAATAATTTTTCTGCCTTGAGATATACTTTCAATTTCTCCTAAAGCCATAAGCTGAAGGACAATATTTCCGAGCGCGGTTGCTTCCACAGGACCTGCAACAACGGGAATACCGATACTCTCCGAGGCGAGCTCACAAAGAAATCCGTCCTTTGTGCCGCCACCCATAAGGTGAAGGACATCGAATTTCTTACCTGTACATTCCCCTATCTGTTCAAGAGCAAGTCTGTATTTAAGAGCAAGGCTCTCATATATACATCTTACAAGCTGACCGATTGTTTCGGGTACAGGCTGATTTGTATTCTTACAGTAGTTGCGGATTTTATCGGGAAGATTTCCGTGAGCGGAAAGCTCAGGTGCATCAGGGTCTATGAAGCTTCTGAATTTTTCACTGTCACGTGCAAAGGTTTCAAGCTCATTGTAGCTGTACCTTCTGTCTGTCTTTGCAAGATCACGGCGTGTTTCCTGAATAAGCCATAAGCCGCTGATATTTTTAAGGAAGTTAATCTTTCCGTTTGCTCCCATTTCGTTAGAAAGCTCAAGAGCATTGCTCTTTTCAGTCATAACGGGTTCATCAAGCTCACAACCGATAAGTGACCAGGTTCCGCAGGAAAGAAATGCCGCATTCTCATTTTCCGAGGGCATAGCCGCTACGGCACACTGGGTATCGTGGCCTGCAACACTTATTACGGGAATACCTTTATATTCACCATTTACGGTTGCACTTTCTTTTATGGGAGCGAAGATAGATTCCTTTATTCCAAAGGTATCAAGCACATTTTTGCTCCAGCTCTTTTCCTTCATATCAAGCATCTGTGAGGTTGATGCAATAGTCATCTCGCAGACCTTTTCACCGGTAAGAAGATATGCAAACAAATCGGGCATAAACAGAAGCTTATCCGCTTTTGAGATGTTATCATCGCTTATAAGCTGGAAAAGAGTGTTGATATTCATTATCTGATTGCCGGTTTCAGCGTAGATTTCATCAGCGCTGAGTTTTTTGAAGGCTTTGTCGAGTGCATCCTTGGTTCTTTCATCACGGTAATGGTAAGGAAGATGTATAAGCTTACCGTCACCGTCAAGAAGTCCGTAATCAACACCCCAGGTATCAAAGGCAAGAGAATCAATATCCCCTGCTTTATCAATAGCCTGCTTTACCTCGGATAAAATCATATCAACATCGTGACAGATATGTCCGTCAACTGTAAGAGGTACGTTATCAAAGCGGTGAATTTCCTCATAGGTTATCTTTTCACCGTCAAAAGTTGCCTTGATCGCTCTGCCTGTTGAAGCACCGAAGTCAAAAGCTAAAACTGTTTTCATTTGACCACACCCTTCTTAAGAAGAATGTTTGCATAAATTGCCTTTTCTCCTGTTGCAATGATAAGGTAAGCATCCTTTGCTCTTTCGTAGAATGCAAAACGCTCGGTATAATCTACCGCATGGTGCTCGGGCTCGTATTTGTTGAGGATTTCCTCATAAGTACCCCATATTTCGGGAGTGCCGCAGGTGTCACCGGGAACAACCTGCATAAGAGCAACCGGCTTTTCGGTATATGTATCAAGAGGAATGAGCTTAAGCACTGCATCAAGAATTTCCGGTACACCGTGACCGTCTGCACGGATAACGATTGAATTCTTACCTACACTGTGACAAGGGAAATTTCCGTCTGCAATAACGAGCTCGTCCCCGTGTCCCATTTCTGCAAGAGCCTTGAGAAGCTCCGGTGAAATCAGAGGTGATATTCCTTTAAGCATTTTCTCACCTCTCAGTCTTTTTTGTGAAGGAGGTCATCGTCGGGATTGAATACCTTGTAACCCGGATGTCTGCCTGTAATTCTGTAATAGCTTCTGAGGTCGATAAGCTTCTGGATGTTGTTATTGCTTATATCGAAGCTACCGCCGAGAATAACGGCGTTGATTGTAATTTTCGCCCAGAGTTCGAGGCTTTCCATTCTGTAAAAAGCAGTAATAACATCGCTACCCACTGCAAGTGCACCGTGGTTTTCAAGAAGCATTACATCGTGCTCCTCAAGATAAGGCTCGATAGAATCGGGTACCTCTGTTGTTGAGGGTGTACCGTAGGGTGTGAGGGGTACGGCACCGATTGCGGCAACATCTTCAATCATATTGTACATATCCATAGGCTTGTGAGCAACTGCAAAGCCTGTTGCTCCGGGAGGATGAGCATGAATTACACTGAATACGTCATCTCTCTTTTCGTAGCAGCGAAGGTGCATCTTGATTTCGCTTGAAGGGCGGTAGCCCTCCTGAGCCTCAAGTACGTTACCCTGCATATCAATAATTATGAGCTTGTCGGGTGTTATGAATGATTTGCTGATGCCTGTGGGAGTAGCAATTACTCTGCCGTCGGGAAGCTTTGCACTTACATTACCGTCGTTTGCGGCTACCCATCCGAGCTGCCACATTTTGTGACATACATCACAAATCTGTTCTTTGATAAGTTGAATGTTATCCATTTGGTTTACTCCTTTATTTAAACTTTCTGTAATTATAACAGATATTCATACACATTTCAATAAAATCCATCAACCGATTTCTATTTTAAAGCAAACAGGAAGATCGGTTTCAGGCTCTTTTTCAAGCTGAATTTCAAGATATTCATCAGTTCTTGTGAAGACTATATTTTCATCACTTCCGAGAAGCTTTACGTCTTCAATGAGATAATCGTGGGGATTGTGCTTTTTCAGTGTTCTAATTCTCACCAGCTTTGAAGGTCTCATCTGGAAAGCATAAAGGAATCCGTCCTTATACGTAAATCTGAAATCCTCGGATGTAAACTTTTTTTCATCGCCGTCCTTGAAGAAGCCCGCCTCTGCATTGACCTTACCTTCACCGAACTGTTTCCAGAAGGTTGTACCGTATATACCTTCGCCGTTGACGCCGAGCCATTCTCCCATTGTAGTAAGAACCTCGGTTTCTTCGTCGGTGATGGTACCGTCGGGCTTGGGTCCTATGTTGATGAGAAGATTTCCGTTTTTACTTACGATATCAACAAGGTCACAGATTACCTGACGCGCACTCTTGTATTCGTTATCCTTTCTGTAGCCCCACGAGCCCTTACCGATTGCAGTATCCGTCTGCCAATAAAGAGGTGAAATACCTGTAAGCGCACCTCTTTCAACATCAAAAACCGCAACTGTAGGCGGAAAAGCCTCGTGCTTATGATTTATGGTTACCTCCTTACCCCACTCCTCTGCTCTGTTGTAATAATAAGCAGCAAGCTTTTTCAAATAAGGCTTGAAGGAGTGATTATGAATCCACCAATCAAAATACAGTACAGAGGGCTGATATTTATCAATAAGCTCACAGGTTCTTACAAGCCAGTCCTCCAGCCATTCTTCACTCGCACCTATTGTGTGGGTATCCTCAGTTGTAATGCCGAGATTCTGGGAATTCCATTCCTCACAGTAAACTGCGGGACCGTAAAAATCCGCATATTTTTCATCATTCACATCACTGTCGAAGGTTCTGCCGAGGTTCATAAAGAAATAATGCTCTGCTCTGTGTGTTGAGGCGCACATTGTAAGTCCCTGCTTTTCACATTCGGTCTTAAGCTCACCCACAACATCACGGCAGGGTCCCATATTTACTGAATTCCAACGGTTGAACTCGGTATCGTACATAGCAAAACCGTCGTGATGCTCCGCTACGGGCATTACATATTTTATACCCGCCTTTTTAAAGAGAGAAACCCACTTTTCTGCACTGAATTCCTCGGCCTTGAACATAGGTATGAAATCCTTATAGCCGAAATCCTTATGTTCACCATAGGTCTTTCTGTGATGCTCAAATTCGCGCACTCTTTTATCGTACATACTGCGGGAGTACCACTCGCTGCCAAAGGCGGGCACGGAATAGATGCCCCAATGTATGAATACACCAAGCTTATCCTGCATATACCAGTCGGGTACTTTGTGATGCGCCAATGACGACCAACAGGGCTTATATTTGCCTTTTTCGTTGACCTCGTCAATCATTTCAAGATATTTTTTCTTCGTCATAAATCCTCCGAGGAATATAAATTCACGTTTTAAATATGCATTCTCCCTTACTGTAAAGAATACACCATAAGCAGTACTTTAGTCAATAGAAAATCAGTAATAATAAATAAAAAAGGACTGCCGAAACAGTCCTTTCACACTCAGAATTCTGCAAGATTATCAGAGGTCATTTCTCTCTTACCCTCTTCGATTTCATGAATCATCTGAACAAGCTTTGTATTGACGGGAGTGTCAACGCCGTACCTGTCACCCATCTGAACAAAATATCCGTTAAGAATATCAATTTCTGTCTTTTCGCCCTTTTCAAGAGACTGAAGTGTTGATGGTTTTACATCCGAATAGAGCTTACCTACCATCATTACAACAAACTTGCATATCGAGTTATAAGCCTTGTTGTTTCCGAGAGCAAGAAGCTTGTATTCGAGCACTGCACCGTACTTAGGTACGTTTATCTTCATAGCTTTTGCTACTGCCATTCCCTCTCTTGCTATATTAAGGAAAAGGTCTCTGGCTCTGACATCCTTGAGGATTTCTCCGAGGGTTTTACCTGTGATACCTGCAACGGCATTGATACAGGAATTGATGATAAGCTTAGAGTACTGTCTGCGCTTTATCTCGTTGGTAATCTGTGTGGGAAGTACGCTTTTGAGCATTTCGGCAAAAACCTCAAGTGTTCTTGTTGTTCTGCCGTCAAGCATACCTACGTAAAACTCACCAAGACTTGTCATTGTAACATCATTAGGTGCATTTCTTGTAGCGCCGAAGCCTATCATACAGCCTAC
>JAZUAZ010000171.1:0-2309 GCA_045638245.1 Acutalibacteraceae bacterium
CAATGCCGAGAAGAAGTATGATTATGAACGCATTGCATATTCGATATGGCTTTCGGGTGTGTGTATTATGCTTTTATATGCAATTATAAGCTACATCCGCCTGAGAAGAAGAGTCAGAACCGCAATACCGTTAAAAGGAAATCAATGGATATGCGATGAGATAAGAACACCGTTCATTTTAGGTTTTATAAAGCCTCGGATTTATCTGCCTTCATCCTTGCAGGACGAAACACTCAGACATGTAATTTCTCACGAAAAAGCTCACCTTAAACGAAAAGACTACTTGTGGAAGCCTTTCGGATTTATCTTGCTTTCTCTTAATTGGTTTAATCCGATTATGTGGCTTTCATATATACTCCTTTGCCGTGATATAGAGCTTGCCTGCGATGAAAAGGTAATAAAGGAAATGAATTTATCAGACAAGAAAGCATATTCGGAAGCTCTGCTTTCCTGCAGCTCTTCTCATAAGCTTATAACAGCCTGTCCTGTTGCTTTCGGCGAAGTAAGTGTAAAGCAAAGAATTAAATCCGTTCTTAATTATAAAAAGCCTGCTTTTTGGGTGATTGTTGTTGCTGTTATCGTAAGTATTGTTGTCGCAATTTGGTTTATGATCGGGACGAAAGAAATAGTGACTGAGAATACAACAAATATAACAAATGAAGACGGAAATTCCGAGCCTGATTCTGACCTTACAGAACTCATGCTGAAAAAGGATGTGTGGAGATATAATCCTTTATTCAGCACCTACGGTTATCAGGAGCTACTTTTGTTTGTTGATGAAAAATACGAAATCACTGATTTTAATGCATCGGTCGGAACTGTAAGTGAAATTACTTTTGAAAAGAACAACGCGAAATTAAATGGCATAAAATGGAAGCCTGAAAACGGCGAAGCTGATAAAATATCAATTACAATCAGCACACTTTACAAAAACAAAGAGATTGATTTTAATATCACACTGACGAAGCTCGGTGTTGACGGTCCTACTACCTTCTATCAGCTTTCTGCAGAAGATAAAAATTTCAGCAGAATAGATGCTCATTACAGGTATATTTTTGACGAAGAAGAAATCGACATATCAGATTACACTGCTGAGCCCGTACTTCTTGCCGATAAAATCCTGAACACCCCCGACTGGAAAACAAGCGGAATAGCATCTGTCGGTCTTGAGGGTGCCTTTGCGGAAAGTGTCACAGAATTCTCATCAGGTAAGGTATATCTGCTGAGTGTCTTTCTGCCTTCAGAAAATTACCGACATCAGTACCTTGCCGTTGAAACTGAAAGCCACATCTTTTTTAAAGATGTAGATGTTTCCTACGGGAGTCAGATTTATCTTTGCGACGTTGACGGTACGGCAGGGGAAGAGATAATACTCAATCAGATGGTCGGTGTGGCCGGCGGCGGAGGTGCTTATAACAGTTCAGTTTACAGAATAACTGAAAACAGACTGCAGTTAATTTATTATTCCTCTGCTGTTGAAAATTCAAGCGGCTTTGAGTCGAAGCTTGAAGCTCCATTTACTGTCAGAATTACAAACAAAAATACGGGATACGAGCTTTTGCTCGACTTCAAGGGTACAGCTGAATATGCAGGTACAGTTTTTGATGAAAAAGGCAATCCCATTGATAGTAGCGTATCTGCAACAATGTTTGACAGCTTCCTCGGATTCAGTCCCGTGGACATAAACGGTGACGGCATTTATGAAATAGAGTGTGTACAGTACACATCTCTTTATAGTCACGTTGATTTTATAGGTCTTGCAAGAAGTGTCTTGAAATACAACGAAAATACAGGTGAGTTTGATGTAGTAGTTGCCGAGTTTATCCCCGAAGCATCAGAAGATGTACCCGAATCCTATTGGGACTTTAATCCTTACGCAGGCGCAGAATTCCATTATGTTACGCAGTTTGTTTTACCTGACGGCTATGAAATAAAATCTGCCGAAGCCTCAGACGGTACTGCTACGGTTGATAACGTATATAACAGTCCGGTCAGTCAGAAGTGTGTCAAATGGTCTCCGGGCTTTTATGAAGACGGAACGAGTAAAGAAACAGACCTTATAATCGTAGCGGTAAAGGGCGGAAAAGATATAGAGTTCAAGCTTAAAATAACAGAAGTTTACGATGAGAGCGATAAGTCTAATATAGCGCTGAAAACCTATAAGATAACACCGGTCAACTGCAAAATGAGAGTAGTTACCACCGCAACCTACTACCTCGAAGAAAAATAAAAAGGAGTTCCCACAGGGGAACTCCTTAAATATTATCCGTAAGAGATTAATACATTCCGCCGCCCTGAGCCATAGCCGC
>JAZUAZ010000172.1:0-5131 GCA_045638245.1 Acutalibacteraceae bacterium
AAGGCACTCACGGAAAGTCTCGATATAGCCTCAGTTTCACAGAAGGTACCCGACGGCCTTCAGCACCCCACAGGTGACATAAACCACATCTACACTCAGCTTGATGAAACCAACTACAATGTTGTCTACCTTCAGGACTCCTTCAGCACATGGTACTACTGTCATAAGGAAATTATGGATATGCGCGCAGCAGGTACATACGATTGGAAGGAATATCTTACTGAAACCTACTTCCCCATTGTTGAGGAAAAGGTGCGTACTCTTATGACAACACCCTACGCAGACAAGCTTGTTTATTGTATTTTCAACGAGTGCGACAATGCAATCTGGTTCGGAAATTACATCGACGGTCAGGTACATTTTGACGAAATCGGCAGAGCAAACTTCTATGAAGCATGGAAGCTTACCTATGAGCTTGTAAAATCCATTGACCCCGATGCAAAAATCGGAGGTCCCGGCTACTGCGATTATGAAACAACAAAAATCGAAGGCTTTATGACCTACTGTGCAGAAAACAACTGCGTGCCCGAAATTATGATTTATCACGAGCTTGCATGGTGGTCAATCCCCGACTGGCATATGCACGTTGAGGATTACAGACGTATCGAAAAGGAGCTCGGCATTGATGCTCTCCCCATCATCGTAACAGAATACGGTACTATGGAGGACTGCGGCAATCCCGCAACAATGCTCCATTATATAATCGCTATGGAAAAGAGCGGTGTTTACGGCAATATGGCATTCTGGCGCCTTGCAAACAACCTTAACGATACCGCCGCAGATGATAACTCCCCCAACTCAAACTGGTGGCTTTACAGAAAGTACGCAGAAATGGAAGGTCAGCGTCTTGAAGTGACAAGCAGAAGTCAGGACGAGTACGATTACAAGAAGAGACTTGACGGTATTGCCGCCCTCAGAAGCAATAATCAGGCAATCGATATGATAGTTACCGGCAGTGAAAAGAGACAGCAGGTAAAAATCAAGAACCTTGACAAAACAGATCTTGGTAAAGACCTTACCGTTACCGTTGAAGCGGTTTACTATCAGGGTCTTACAGGCATAGTTTCAAGTCCCGTGCTTGTAAGACAGTACAATACCTCACCCTCTCTCGGTAGTCTTTACGTAAATCTCCCCGCCGCCGATGATAACTCTGTATACTTCATCACAGTTGAAAAGGCTATGGGTGAGGTTACTTCCGTTGTCAACAGAGACCTTCCCGTAAGATACGAATTTGAAGAAGGCAAGCTTATCGGTGATGCTTATACCTACGACAGTGCTTACGCAACAACAGGCAAAACCGCAGGTATGGTAGGCGGTCTCGAAAAGGAAGGCGACGGCGTAAGAATAAGAATAAATGCTCCCAAAAACGGTGTTTACGATTTCAGTATCATCTTCGGTAACTCAAACGACGGCAGAGTGCCCGATGACAGAGACTTCACAAAGGCGATATTCTCCCTTGACGGAAAGAAGCAGGAAATTCTTCTTCCCAATACCATAAAGAGCGAATACACAGATGTTTATACCCTTCAGCTTGAGCTTTGTGCGGGCATACATACAATAGAATTCTACCACGGTGAAGGTACCTTCGTGCTTGACAGTGCCCTTCTTACTCCTCACACCGAAAAGGACACAATCACACTTCTCAATGACGGTGAAAGAAAATACATAGCAGTTGCCCCAGAGGACGGATACTACAATATATGGGCGAGCGAAAAGACCGCCGCAACCGTTGACGGTGTAAAAATCAATCTCGACGGTATGACAACAGTTTACTTAAGACGAGGTCTCAATCAGCTTGAAACAAATATAGAATGTGCCACTGTTGTAATTTACAACGGTGCAGAGCCTCTCACCTCTCAGACCTTCTATGCCAAGGACTTCGCCCTTGAAGGCGGTGCAGTGCTCAGCACCGACAAGTACGGCAACGAGTACATTGACGGAATCTCGAGTGAAGGCGGCAAGGCTCAGCTTACCGTAAATGCTCCCGAAAGCGGCACCTACCGTGTAACTCTCAGATACGCCAACAATCAGGAGGGTGGCTATCACGATTACAACGTAGACCTTATCGAAGCACTGCTTACAATTGAAGCAAAGGGTGAAAGTCAGGATATCTTCTGCAGAAACACCTACAGCAGATATACCTATAAAACTATGACCTTCTCACTTGAGCTTAAAGAAGGAGAAAACACTGTTACTCTTTCTTCAAGCGGCAACATCCGATTTGACGGCAGAGAAACCTTCGCTCCGCAGATTGAATCTTTAACCGTAAACCCGGTACAGTAACATAATAAGGAGAGGACGATGTCCTCTCCTTTGTTATTCGTTAACAGTAAAAATCCCGCTCGCTTATACGAACGGGATTTTTGGTGATCCATCGGAGATTCGAACTCCGGACACCTTGATTAAAAGTCAAGTGCTCTGCCGGCTGAGCTAATGGATCATTTTTGCAACGTGCTATATTTTAAACCAGAAACCAAAAAAAGTCAATAGTTTTAATGAAAATTGTTCTTATAAATTAAAAATTGACAGGAATATTAAAACAATACAGCTTTAAGGTCATTTTTTTATATCAGTTTGCCCGAAAAAAGGGAATATATACTGCTTTGTAAAATCCGATACATATTGACAACTCTGAAAATACTGATATAATTTTAATATGAAAATTACCCGAAAGGATGATATAAAATGAAGTATGTAGTAGTTCTCTACGACGGTATGGCAGACTATCCCGTACCTGCACTTGACGGCAAAACACCTATGATGTGTGCAAACAAGCCTCTTTTTGACTCCCTTGCAAAAAAGGGCGAGGTAGGTCTTGTAAAAACCGTTGACGATACATTAAAGCCCGGAAGTGACGTTGCAAATATGAGCGTTATGGGCTTTGATCCTCTTAAGTATTACACAGGCCGCTCACCTCTTGAAGCAGTAAGCATCGGCGTAAAGCTTCTTGACGATGATGTTACACTGCGCTGCAACGTTGTAACCCTTTCCGACGAGGAAAAATATGAGGATAAAACTATGGTAGACTACTCTGCGGGAGATATCAGTACCGCTGAAGCCGCAGAGCTTATCAAAACAGTTCAGGAGGTTTTCGGCAACGAAAAGTACACCTACTACAGCGGTGTAAGCTACCGCCACTGTCTCACAGTACGCGAGGGCACAACAGACCTCGGAGATATGACACCTCCCCACGATATCAGCGACAGAGTTGTAGGCCCCTACCTTTCAAAGAGTGAGAATGCAGCTGAGCTTATCGCTATGATGAAAAAGAGCTATGACATACTCAAGGACCATCCCGTAAACCTTAAGAGAATAGCTGAGGGCAAGCGTCCCGCAAACTCAATCTGGCTCTGGGGCGAGGGCAACAAGCCTATCCTCCCCTCCTTCGAAAGCCTTTACGGACTTAAGGGCAGTGTTATCTCCGCCGTTGACCTTCTCAAGGGCATCGGCATCAGTGCGGGCATGTCCACTCCCGATGTAGAGGGTGCAACAGGCTACATTGATACAAACTTCGAGGGCAAGGCAAAATGCGCTTTAGCTGAGCTTGAAAGCGGCAAGGACTTCGTTTACATCCATATTGAAGCTCCCGACGAATGCGGACACAGAAACGAGCCCGAAAACAAGGTACGCGCCATTGAGCTCATCGACGAAAAGGTGCTTTCCGTCCTTCTTGAAGGTCTCGAGAAGTATGATGACTATAAAATTATGATTCTTCCCGACCATCCTACACCTATCGTTACAAAAACTCACGCAAGAGATGCGGTACCCTATATGATTTATCACAAGAACGGCCCCGTCGAGGGTGTTGAGACAATCAACGAGGAAACTGCAAAGGCTACAGGCAACTTTATTGAAAAGGGCTCCGAGCTTATGGGCAGATTTGTAGGATAAAACAGCAAGGCAGAGGATTCCTCCTCTGCCTTTTACTTTAAATCCCGCAAGGGATTTTCCTGACTACTGACTACCGGCTACTGACTACTTATCCTCCCTGTACTTCTCTGCCTGAAGATTGAACATATAGGCATAGGTACCGCCCTTTGCCATAAGCTCACCGTGAGAGCCGCTTTCGATGATTTCGCCGTTTTCCATAACGTATATTCTGTCAGCATTGACAGTTGTCGAAAGTCGGTGAGAGATGAAGATAACCGTCTTGTTCGCCGCCGCATCAAGCATCGCCTGATTGAGATTATATTCAGCTACAGGGTCAAGATTAGCACTCGGCTCATCAAGAATTACGTAGGGACAATCCTTATAGAAGGCTCGTGCAATTGCAACCTTCTGACTTTCACCGCCCGAAAGCATCTGCCCCTCATCATCGAATTCTCTGAGAAGCTCGGTGCTTACACCCTTTTTCAGCTTTTTGTCAAAGCCGCTGTTACGCAGTGCATCTTCGACCTTTTCCTTGTCGAAGTCTCTGTCGAGAGCCACGTTTTCACCCACGCTGCAGGAGAAAAGCTGGAAATCCTGAAAAACTGCGGCAAAACGGTTACGGTGGGACTCGATTGTAACATTTCTTACATCCTCACCGTCGATATATACTCCGCCTTCAGTGGCATCATAGAGACGAAGAATAAGGTTGGTAAGCGTTGTCTTACCCGCACCGTTATAGCCGACAAGAGCTATTTTTTCATAGGGCTTTATTGTAAGATTGATGTTTTTAAGGGTAGGCTTATCATTACCCGGATAGGTAAAGGAAAGGTTTTCAATTTTAATCTCCTTCGGAGTACCCTTTTCAGCCTTCTTTTCACCGTCACGGATTCTGAAATCCGCCTTTATGAATTCACGGTACTTTTCTATCATTTTTCCTCTTTCGGAGAAGACAGCAACCGCCCAAACCGTAAGGAAGTTAATTGAAATTGCTATTGAATGTGCGCCGTTGAAGGCTGCGACAAAATCACCGGGAGTTATACTCTCCTTAACGAGTACGCAATAGCCGAGATAAAGAGGAAGCACAAACATAAAGCCTAAAATCTGTATGCCCGTTTCCTGTACCATATAAAGAGAAGAAATCTTACCCCAGTACTTACGCTGATTTTCGATAACATCATCAGCCGCATCGTTGTAGCGTTCCATAAGTATGGGAGAAATATCATTCATTCGTACCTCCTTGCAGTATTCCTGAAGATAGAAA
>JAZUAZ010000173.1:0-3290 GCA_045638245.1 Acutalibacteraceae bacterium
GAGTGAAAGATTTAAACACGGCTTGAGGATATCGAGAATTATCATAACGATAAAGGCTGCCACAGAGAGAAAACCCATAATTCCTCCGGTGTATACGGGAATCTTCAAGGGCATATCTGTATAGGCGGTTATACCGTCAAGTGCATACTTGAGAAGCTTGATGAAGTTCCACTTAGTTTCGCCGCTTTCTCTTTCTTTTACTTCATAAGGTATAGAAATTGTGTTATATCCGACCCAGGAGAATATGCCTTTTGAAAATCGGTGATACTCAGGCAAAGCAAGAATAGTTTTAACGACGCTCTGTCTCATAGTTCTGAAATCACTTGCATCAGAAATAAAATCGACCTCAGTCACCTTGTTGATTGTTTTATAAAACATAGTTTTGCAAAGTGTTATGAGTTTGCCTTCCTTTCTCTTTTCCTGAAAGGCGGCAACCATATCGCAGTCAGGGTTTTCATCGAGAATTCTACCCATCTGTACCGCATATTTAGGGTCTTGCTGTAAGTCTGCATCAATGATGGTTACGTATTTACCTATACTCTGTGTGAAGCCGGCGTACATAGCGGCTTCTTTTCCGAAATTGCGTGAAAAATTGATAACCTTGATTTTTACGTCTTTATTTTCGTTAAACATCTTTCTGAGCTTTTTCGGAGTTTCATCTTTACTTCCGTCATTGACAAAAATAATTTCGTAATTGTCAGTATAACCTGACATTGCCTCTTTGACCTGATCGAGAAATTTTTCTACGTTCCCTTCTTCGTTGTAGCAAGGAACTATAAGTGAATGTTTAATTTCCATTACGCACCATTCTTTCTTTTTTTACAAAATCTCAGCCAATTGTTATTTTTAAGGTTTTTTAATAAGAAAAATGTAAACAATGCAATTATATTTCTCAATAAAGATTGTTGTAACCATTATAAAAACTTAGCTTTTTTATCAGATAACATGGCACACTTACCCATTTTGCAAATTGTAACACATTAAAAGCATTTTGTAAATAGCTAAACCTGGATAAGCAGTGAAGCTTTTTTATGTTCAGAATGCAAAACAAACTGTTTTATCACCTTAAATATAATTGGGTGATGAAATTCTGTTTAATATAAAAAGAGGTGGCTCAACCACCTCTTTCTGTATAGTATAGTTATTATTTTTTTATTACTGCTCTACAAAAACATCTTTACCTAATCCACATGTAGGGCACACCCAATCCTCGGGTACGTTTTCCCAGGCAGTACCGGGAGCAATTCCGTTTTCAGGATCACCGATCTCGGGATCGTAAACATATCCGCAAGGACATATATATTTTTCCATAAAAATCCTCCTTGGTTTCAGTAACATTTATATTTTTCTCAATAAAGACGGTTTTTAGTCATTATTTCAGAAATAGCATCAAGGATTTTACCGTGACAACCGCCGCATCCTGTTGAGCAGTTGGTTATTTTCTGTACGCTTTCGAAAGCTTTTTCAACATCAGTGAACTTTTCTGATTTGTTCAGTGCATCTTCAACGTCAAAATAGCTTACCTTCTTACAATTACAGATGGTATAATCAAACATTTGTGTCACTCCTTTAAGAGAATATAAATGGGTGGTTGCTTAATCAATATCAGATTTGGCACGTAAAATCTCACCGCTGACCGCATCGATAACGTACTCATATTCGGTTCTGCCTTTCTCAAAGGAAACCTCATATACCCATACGCCTTTTTCATAATCAAGTTCTGTTTCCTTATCGTAAATCTCTGATGCAGAAAGACCTGCTTTGTTGAGAGCTATTGCTTCAGCTTCTTTTGCGGTGATTTTATTTTCGGGAACTTCATTTTTAGAAGGGGCGGGGGAAGATGTTTCAGGTTCAGCTACGGGCTTATTGTTACTTTCATTTTCACCGGCATCGGACTTTGAATTACCTTTGCCTTCAGGATCTACCTTTGAGCGTAAAACTTCACCGCTTACTGCATCGATAACATATTCGTAATCAGTTCTGTCTTTATCGAAAGAAACCTCATATATCCATACACCTTTTTCATAATCAAGCTCTGTTTCCTTATCGTAAATCTCTGATGCTGAAAGACCTGCTGCATTGAGTGCTATTGCTACTGCTTCTTCGGAGGAGATTCTGTTTTCGGGAACTTCGTTTTTCGAAGGGGCGGGGGAAGAAGTTTCAGGTTCAGCTACGGGCTTATTGTTACTTTCATTTGTACCGGCATCGGTCTTTGAATTGCCTTTGCCCTCAGGATCTACCTTTGAGCGTAAAACTTCACCGCTTACTGCATCGATAACATATTCGTAATCAGTTCTGTCTTTATCGAAAGAAACCTCATATACCCATACGCCTTTTTCATAATCAAGCTCTGTTTCCTTATCGTAAACCTCCGATGCAGAAAGACCTGCTGCGTTGAGTGCTATTTCTACTGCTTCTTCGGCGGAGATTCTGTTTTCAGGAACTTCTTTTTTTGAAGGAGCGGGAGATGACTTTCCCACACCTTCAACAGATGCCGCTGCTTCACCTGGTTCCGAAGGGGGAACTGAAGAGGAATCAGACACAGCAGTAGTGATACCGGCGGCTTCACTTACAGTTGTTGACATTTCCTGAGTTGTTTCATTGTTAATACTTTTGCTTGTCTGGATTCCTGTGACTACAGTCGCTGCAGAGATAACTATTGCTAATAATGATAATACGAGTTTTTTATTCATTTTGATTCCTCCTTTGTAACGTAATAGGGGATACGTTTTACCGTATCCCCATAATTGTTTATTTTTTTACGGGGATGTTTTTCTCCGTTGTTTGTTATAATCAGCCGAAGTATCTGTTAAGAAGACCTTCGAAAGCCTTGCCGTGTCTTGCTTCGTCACGAGCCATCTCATGAACTGTGTCGTGGATAGCATCAAGACCGTGTTCCTTAGCCATCTTTGCAAGATCGAACTTACCCTGAGTTGCGCCGTTTTCAGCTGCTACTCTCATTTCAAGGTTCTTCTTTGTGCTTGCAGTTACAACCTCACCGAGAAGCTCAGCAAACTTTGCTGCATGTTCTGCTTCTTCATAAGCAGCCTTTTCCCAGTAAAGACCGATCTCAGGATAGCCTTCTCTGTGAGCAACGCGAGCCATTGCAAGATACATACCAACCTCTGAGCATTCGCCGTTGAAGTTATCACGAAGCCCCATGATAATTTCTTCGGGTACATTAGCTTCCTTGCCAACACCTACGATGTGTTCTGCAGCCCAGACCATGCCTGCGCCTTCTTCTCTTTCCTTCATAGCTGCCTTACAGATGGGGCACTTTTCGATTGCTT
>JAZUAZ010000174.1:0-3230 GCA_045638245.1 Acutalibacteraceae bacterium
TTGATAACATCACCGTCGGGGCAGAAGCAGGCAACGAATTCTGATGCCTTTTCCATAAGAGATAGTGTGAAATCACTTAACAGCTTATCCTTGAGCCTTGAGTCGAAAATAATGATTTTATCCGTAGGCTGAATTTTCTCAGCCTCACCCTCAAGGAAACGTCGGTTGAGTCCGTTGATATCATACTTGAGCTTTTCGTTTTCTTCAAGAAGTCTTTCAACTGCTGCGGCGGTATCCGACTGCTTTGCTTTGGTGAGAACAGAAATTCTGCGGTTTTCGTTAAGCTTGTGACGGATGTCTCTGAGTGCTCTTTCACCGCAGAGTATGGATACTCTTGTACCGCCCTTATAACGCTCGAAATTTACCACCTCAATGATGCCGATTTCACCGGTAAACTTAACATGAGGTGCACAGCAGGCACATACATCCACCCCGGGGATTTCAACAATACGTGTCTGTCCTTCAATTTCTATCTTACTGCGGTAGTCAATAGTCTTAAGCTCCTCATCGGAGGGGAATAAAACACGGATTTCCAGGTTATCCCACACTGCTTTATTGACAAGGTTTTCTACTTTACAGACATCGTCCTCTTTAAGCTCGCCGTCGAAGTCGAGAGTGACTACTTCTGTACCAAGATGGAAGCCTACGTTGTTGTATCCGTAAAGACTGTGTACAATTCCTGAGAAAATATGCTCTCCTGTATGCTGTTGCATATCTGAAAAACGCTTCTTGAAGTCGATTTTTCCACTTAAAACAGCACCTTCAGTGAACATTTTAACATTTTCCTCAGAGTTTTCCACGAAATGTATTATCTTTCCACCGATATTTTGTACATTTTCCACATTGACCGAATTGAGCCATCCTTTGTCGCAAGTCTGGCCTCCGCCCTCGGGAAAAAAGGCGGTACGGTCAAGAATGAGGCATAAAAATCCGTCTTTAGTGTAAAGGTCTGTAACTTTACACTGAAAATTAACTATATAACTGTCCGTATCGAATAATTTTTCTGTCATAACTTGATTTTCTCCTCTTCAGCTGAGCTTATGAATAAAAAGACCGCTTAAAAGCTTGGGCTCAAACCATGTTGATTTGGGAGGCATAACCTTACCTGCATCTGCTATTGCCATTAAATCCTCAAGTGAGGTGGGGAACATTGAAAAGGCGATTCGCATATCGTTTTTGCAACGTCTTTCAAGCTCTGCGAGACCTCTTATACCGCCGACGAAGTCAATTCTTTTATCTGTTCTCGGGTCGGAAATGCCGAAGATAGGAGTGATACAGTTATTCTGCAGAATGGAAACATCGAGTCTGTCAACGGGGTCATTTTCGTCGAAGGTATCTTCCTTTGCGGTAAGCTTATACCACTTTCCGTCAAGGTACATACCGAAGGTGTGCTTGCTCTCAGGCTTGTACTGACCTTCATTATCGTAGCCTTGAAGTGCAAATTTTTCACCGAGCTTTTCGAAAAGCTCCTCAGGAGTAAGACCGTTAAGGTCCTTGATGACACGGTTGTAATCCATAATTTCGAGCTCGTTTTCGGGGAAGGCAACTGCGAGGAAGAAGTTGAATTCCTCATTGCCGTCAAAGTCGGGATACTGCTCGCGTCTCTTCTGTCCCACTCTTACGGCTGAAGCACAGCGGTGATGACCGTCTGCAATATAGAGATAATCGATGTCAGCGAAAAGAGCGGAAAGCTTTTCGTTTATTTCGTCGCAGTCAATGACCCATACTGTGTTTGCGATACCGTCATCTGTCACGAAATCGTAAACGGGGGAGTGACATTCCTTCCATGCATTTATGATGTCCGAAAGGGCATCATTTTTTCTGTAGGTAAGGAAAATCGGGCCTGTGTTGGCGTCGCAGTAATCAACGTGACGGATGCGGTCGGCTTCCTTATCGGCTCTTGTGAATTCGTGCTTTTTGATGATGTTGTTCATATAATCGTCGATTGAAGCACAGCCTACAAGACCTGTCTGGCTTCTGCCGTTCATAATCTGACGGTAGATATAAAAACAGTTTTTCTCATCGTTTTTACATATACCCTTGCTTTCAAGGGCATCGAGGTTTTCTCTTGCCTTGAGATAAACCTGCTCACTGTATAAATCAGTACCCTCGGGAAGGTCTATTTCAGCCTTATCAACGTGAAGGAAGGACAGGGGATTATCCTTTGTCATTTCTCTTGCTTCAGCGCTGTTCATAACGTCATAGGGAAGCGCGCCTACTTTATCAGCGTACTCGGGTACGGGTCGTAAAGCCTTGAAGGACTTGAATATTGCCATAAAAACATCTCCTTTTATCGCTGAGCTCTGCTCAGGCACATACATTATTATTTTAAGTCTTTTATGATTTTTTGTCAATGTATATTTCGTTACAGAATGCAAATGATGATAAAAAGAAAGAAGGTATACTATGTCAATTTCAAAAGAAGAGTACGGAAGAATGACTAAAAGAGCCGCCCCACGCTCTCCTGTACTTGTCGATTGTCTGTGGGCGTTTTTTATAGGTGGCTTCATCTGCGCTTTTGCAGAGGTGATATATATATGGATGGACTTTTACGGTCTTGATGAAAAGCAGGGCAGGTCTGTTGCGATGATTGTTATTGTAGTACTGACTGCAATTCTTACCGCCGTGGGAGTATTCGACAATATAGCAAAATATGCAGGTGCAGGTACTATGGTGCCTATATCGGGCTTTGCAAACTCAGTGGTTGCCCCTGCTCTCGAATTCAAGGCTGAAGGCAAAATCACGGGTACTGCGGCGCAGATGTTTTCTATAGCGGGTCCTGTTATTGTTTTCGGCTGCTCAGCCGCATCGGTGTACGGGCTTATAGTGTATCTTATGGGTGCATAATCAGAAGCACCGACCTGATTTAATTGCGATATGTCTGCTCTTTAATCAAAGAGAAAAAAAGGAGAAATACACAATGGCAAAACGAAAAGGAAAAACGGTTATCTTGGACAGTAAGCCTTCAATAAGGGCAAATGCGGCTGCAGTGGGCAAAAAGGAGTCTGAGGGGCCTTTAGGCAAGGAATTCGACAAGGTTTACGAGGACACAACCTTAGGTGAGGACTGCTGGGAAAAGGCAGAAAGTGAGCTTCTTAAAACGGCGGTATGTACTGCGATAGAAAAATCGGGAAAGTCTCTTGAAGAGATTGATGCCGTATATTCGGGCGACCTTCTTAATCAGTGCATAGGCTCCACCTTCGGATTGAGGGAGCTTAACCTGCCCTTTT
>JAZUAZ010000175.1:0-2328 GCA_045638245.1 Acutalibacteraceae bacterium
ACAGCGTTCTTCTATGGTAAGATGTGTGTAACTCATATAAATCCTCCTTGATTTTTGTTTTGTGGTAATTACATTATATCATGGATTTATATGGGTTGCTTTATTTTATTAAACTGTTGCACTTGATAGTATAATTCATCAAAAATATAGCAAAACCCCACCTTTAACAAGGTGGGGTTTTCCTTTAACGTTTCGGTACATAAACATTTTCCAAAGATATAAAATCAGACCTTTTAATTTTCCAGAATTCTTTTCTGAAAACATAAAGCAGATTATCCTTATCATCGAAAAGCATATAACATTCATCACCTTCGCTGATCCCCTTAGGTGACATAAGTTGCTCTTCAAAATACGGTATTGACACCGGGCTGAACTTAAAAAAATCAATATTACACGTTCCGACATTATAAAAGGTTGCATAATACACCTCGGAATCGAATCCGTCACTGTCAGGTTTCGTTTCTGTCCATGTTTTCAAACAGTAATCCTCTGCCAGATAATATTTTTTCAGTTTGAGCTTCAGCATTATATTTTTTTTAGATAATACCGAAAACCCTATAGGAATCATCACCATTATCGTTAAAGGTAAAAATATAAAACCGATTATCCCAAGCAAAGCTATCAAAAAAGGAGATCTCCGTCTTAATAGCGGCTCTCCCTCTATAACTGTTCTGTCAAGTATATGCCTTTCCATTTTACATACCCCCTTAAATGCGGTTTATATTATATAAAGGAAACAATAAAAAATCAAGTAAAAAACACAAACATTTTCTTGCCACCCCTCAGTCAGCTTCGCTTAAAAGGGACACCGAGTATTCAAAGAACTTTTCTGCTTCCTTCCTCGGCGGGCACTATCTTACCTTTCCCGCCCTCGTTCCCGCGATTGCGAATTGCGCATTAAAAAAGCACCCTCGCGGGTGCTTTTTTCGTGTGCTTTTTTATCAGTCAAACCAACCCCTAAACCAGTCGCCTATCATCTGAAAGAATTCCTTGATTGTTCTGATAATTCTCTGAAAAATATTAAGTGATTCGTCAACATCGGGAACATCAACATCCATTGAAAGTGCACCGATAAGCATATAGCCGTCAACCACAACCGTAATTGTATTTGCTACACCTTCAACTCTGTCACCGTTTATATAGAAGTCAAACTCGTCATCAATCCACATATCCTGAATTCTTACAACAAGGATCGAGCCCTCCTGCACCTCAAGGGTTGAGTTGGGTCCCTGAGGGAAGAAATCTCCGCCGTTGATTGATACCTCGTACCAGCCGATGCCGTCGGTTTTGCCGAAGCAGGAATAAAAACACTGACACAGATAACCAAAGCCATAAGCAAGGATAACATCTTAAAAGTGTTCTTTTCATTTCTATCGTTCCTGATTCTCATAAAGTATAAATTGTAAAACAGTTTACTACTCTTAACATTACACTCTCTCACTTTTTATAAACTTAATGTTAACATATAATTAACAAAAAAACCAACTGTTAACCGTACAAATATTCAAGTAAAAATAAAAATACCGATATACTGACTGTAAAAGTCAGGACATCGGTATTATTTTAACAGAATTTCTTCTTCATTTCAGACGTATCAATAATAAGCCTTCACCGTTCTGATTTCAAAGGGTCTGAACTGAGTAGTAAGGATGTTATCCTCGGTTGCCGCTTCTGCTTCTTGCTCAAGCATATTTGTAACGGCAAAGCTCTTCACTGCTTCTCCGAGCTTTAAGGTACAGTTTGTACGTGTGCCCTCCGCCTCATAAAGTCGGATAATAAATGCCCTTTGTTCATCCTCGCAGGGTTTTATCGCTTCAACGATTATATTTGACTTGTCTGTACTGATAAGAGTACTTATTTCAAAGTCACCGTCTGAAACAAGATGAGGAATATTCAGCATATATGCGGGCTCTGCAACTGCCTTTGCGCTGAAGGCACAGTTATGAGGCATAAAGGAATACACTGCACTGTGTAAGCCCTTGTCGCCCTTTACATCAGGATGATTTCCGCCCTTGTGAAGTGAAAGTCCTATCTGAGAACCGTTGACTGAAATACCGTATTTACAGTCATTCATAACCGTTACGCCGTAATTGGGCTCAGAAAGGTCAGTATACTTGTGATTTACCACCTCAAACTTTGCCTGCTCGATTGAATTGTTTCTTGTAGTGGGTCTCTTGCAGTAGCCGAACTGAATTTCGTGTCTTGCAAACTCCTCACGCACATCAGTATCAAACATAGTCTTAAGGAAGCGGTGATCATCCTGCCAGTCCATACGGGTATCAAAGCGCACCTCGGGAGAAGAAGCAAAGAAAATCATATCCTGAGTAA
>JAZUAZ010000176.1:0-8549 GCA_045638245.1 Acutalibacteraceae bacterium
ATAACACCGAGAGGAATGCTTGAAATAAGCATAAAAGGTATACAAAGAAGGAGATTTTTGGTTAACCAACCGACAATAAGAGTAAAACAGCTTGCAACAAAACCACCGATACAAGAAACGATCATAATTTGCTTATATTCAAACTTCTTATAAAGCTTGGGAAGGAAAACCATAGCTCCGAACATACCAACAGCGGCACAAACCTGAATAACAAGAGCTACTGTTGAAATATTGGAGTTGTACTCTTTAAGGGTTGAGGGAGGCTCCTTACCGATGTAAAAACCGGAATAACGTGCAACATGGGGAGCTGCAGCCTGAAGCATATATCTTCCAAAGGAAAGCATACCTGAAAGAACAACCAGCATAAGAGGCTTGCAACGGAAAACTCTGCTGAGTGAGGAAGGCTCACCGGGTGCTCTTTTGGTTGCGTTCGGAATCTGAATTCTTTCTTTGATTTTAAAAGAAGACATTGCGAACAAAGGCATACCGATAAGAGACATTGAAACAGCCATTATTGCATATTTAACAATACCTGCCTTTTCAACATCCATATCCGCAACGAAAAATCCAACAATAATCGGAAGTGCTACTGTTACGGCAGAACCGATACCTCCGACAGTTTTACCGTAGGAAATAATGTTACCTCTTTCCTTGGCGTCGGGTGTCATTACATTAGGCATACTCCAGAAAGGAACGTCACTGGAGGTATAAACCATACCCCATACAACATATACAACTGCAGTAAAAACATAAAGCCAGATAGATTTATTGTTTGTGTCAAATCCGGGATTAACAAACATAAGTATTGTGAGAACAGCAATAGGTACCGCTGTCCAGACAGGGTACGGCTTCATTCTACCCTTCTTAAACGATACTCTGTCCATTATCATGCCCATCATAGGATCATTGATAGCATCCCATACTCTAGCAAGAAGCATAAGCATAATTACAAACATAGCGTTAAGCTTAAGTACACTCATGTAATAGTCTGTAATATAACTGGACATACAGCTATACACAAGTCCCTGACCTAATGCTGCTATTGCATAGATCTGCGCTTCTTTTTTTGGAACATATTTTTTATCCTGCATAAAAATCCTCCTTTAAAATGCATATTTAAAGTCATATCACATATAATATCATATTTTTTACAAAATTTGACAAAAATTTAACCTTTTTATGATGTTTTGCGTGTAGAAAAAAACGTATTATTTTTGTGCTATTTGACAAATATTTGACTTAAAGTTGAAAACAGAAAAAAGATGTTATATTATATACACATATAAATAAAAGGAAGGTGCTTATAATGACTGAAACAACGGAATATTTCAGACAAACCTTTTCATGGAATTCCGACAGTAAAACCTCTGATGAATATGTGATAATCAAAAACAACGTAAGATTTTCCATTCTCACCGACAGACTTCTTCGCGTTGAAATTGACAGCAACGGTGTGTTCACCGATGAGCCGACACAGACGGTTATCAACAGAAATTTCAGCAAGCCTAAAATCCGTACCGTAGAGGACGGCGATGTTGTTATAATCATGACAACAAAAACTATATACAGATATGATACTGCCGCTCACAAAATGATAGGCATCTCCCTCAAAAACGGCAAAAATCTCACTGAATACAACAAAGGAAATCTTAAGGGTACTTACCGTACTCTCGATCAGACTACAGGAGCTATAAATCTCGGCGACGGTATTATGTCAACAGACGGCGTTGCAGTTATAGACGATACTCATTCTCTTATTCTCAACCCCGACGGTACAATTGGAGAAAGACGTAAAATCGAAAAGGATGAATACTATTTCTGCTATAATCACGATTACAGAGCTGCTCTTAGAGACTTCTTCTCACTTTGCGGTCAGGTTCCTCTTGTTCCCCGCTTCTGTCTCGGTAACTGGTGGAGCAGATATAAGGCATATACCCAGCAGGAATATATTGACCTTATGAAGAAATTCCTCGACAAGGAAATTCCCATCACCGTTGCCACAATCGATATGGACTGGCACTGGGTTGACGTTAAAAACCGTTTCGGTAAATGCGGAAGCAAGAAATCAATTATCCCCGGTAAAAATGATAATATTTTCCAGGGAGACGGCTGGACAGGTTACAGCTGGAACACAGAGCTTTTCCCAGATTATAAAGGATTCCTTAATTGGCTTCACGAAAAGAATTTCAAGGTTACTATGAACCTTCACCCTGCTCAGGGTGTCCGCTTCTTTGAAGATATGTATGAGGAAGCTGCAGAATTTATGGGAATTGATCCGACAACAAAGAGACGTGTTGAGTTTGACATCACAAACCCGCGTTTCATTGATGCATACTTCAATATCCTTCATAAGCCTTATGAAAGGGACGGCGTCGATTTCTGGTGGATTGACTGGCAGCAGGGCAAAAACAGTAAGCTTAAAAATCTCGATCCCCTCTGGGCTCTCAATCACTATCATACCCTCGTTGACAGCAATTCTGACTCCAAGCGTCCGCTTATTCTTTCACGTTTTGCTGAAATTGGCTCTCACAGATACCCTCTCGGCTTCTCCGGAGACACTAAAATCTGTTGGGAATGTCTTGAATTCCAGCCCTACTTTACAAATACGGCTACCAATATCGGCTACACATGGTGGAGCCACGACATCGGTGGTCACATGATGGGCTCCAAGGATGATGAGCTTTATACCCGCTGGGTACAGTACGGTCTTTACAGCCCCATTATGCGTCTTCACTCAACAAGTAATGAATTCATGGGCAAGGAACCCTGGAAGCACGAATATTCTGCTGAGCAGGCAGCCGTAAAAGCTCTCAGAGAAAGACACGCACTCATCCCCTATCTCTATTCTATGAATTATCGCACTCATAAAGACGCACTTGCGCTTTGTGAACCTATGTATTATGCTTATCCTGAAGATGAAAATGCTTATAAAGTCAAGAACCAGTACTTCTTCGGCTCTGAGCTTATGGTCGCACCCATCACTTCAAAGATAAATCCGAAAACCAATCTTGCCGAAGTCGAGGTATGGCTCCCCGAAGGCAGATGGACTGACATCTACACCGGTGCAATCTACCAGGGCGGAAAAAGAATCAAAATGTTCAGAGGAATCGAAAGTATACCTGTACTCGCTAAAGAGGGTGCTATTATACCTCTCAGTGCAAACGATAGAGACAACGACTGGACTAACCCCAAAGATATGGTTATCCGCATTTTCAGAGGTAATAATACCTTCAACCTTTACGAGGACGACGGCGAAACAAATGCATATCAGAATGGCGACTTTGCAATAACAAAGTACACTGTCAGTGAAGAAAGCAATAAGATTCGCTTCAGCATTTCTCCTGCAGAGGGAAACTGCTCTACTCTGCCTAAAAAACGTAATTATACTCTTGTTTTCGAAGATGTTTCCGCTGCAGATATTACCCTTACAGTCAACGGCAAGGAAACAAAGTTTGAGACAAAAGAAAAGCAGAACAGAATATATGTTACATTGAATGGTATTACTCCTAAGTCAACAGTTGAAATCGACCTCGACAATGTAAAGGTAAGAGAAAACAACGACAAAAAAGAAAAGATTATTGACCTTGTAACAAAGTATCAGCTCAGCGTAAGCTATAAGCAAGTGAAGTTTACTAAATTCCTTAAAAATATCAACGGTAAGCTCCCCTCTTGCGATGCGTGCATTGCCGAGCCCATAATTGAAGTTCAGAATATGATGTAAAATTATTAAGAAGCAATGCATAATGCGTTGCTTCTTATTTTCTATAAATCTGAAATAAATAATAGACTTTTATACAATAATATGCTATCATAAGTTAAATAATTAAATAATACAACGAGGTAACAAAATGAACACAGCAAATAAACTGACTGTTTTACGTGTAATACTTGTACCCTTCTTTGTCTTTTTTATGCTGACTGATTTTTTCACTGCAAGTCGGCAGGTAGCTTTCATTATATTTTGCATAGCTACCGCAACAGACAAGCTCGACGGTACTATCGCAAAAAAATATAACATGGTTACAAACTTCGGAAAGTTCATGGACCCGATTGCAGACAAGCTGCTTGTATGCTCTGCTCTGATTTGTCTTACCGGTACCGGTGAAATTCCCGTCTGGACAACAATAATTATCATCGCAAGAGAATTCGCCGTAAGCGGTATAAGACTCGTCGCTTCAGACAACGGAGTTACAATAGCTGCTTCCTGGTGGGGAAAAAGCAAAACTATTGCACAGATGACTATGATTATTGTGATTCTTACCGACCTCAGCTTCCTTGCTCTTGTTGAGACCATATTGGTGTACATTTCGGTTATACTCACCGTCATTTCTGCGGTTGATTATATAATAAAAAACAGAAAAGCGATATCCTTTGACAAATAAGAAAGGCACGGTGTTTTTATGCATCTCTTAGAAGTAAAAAAAGAAAATTACATCGGTCAGGCTGACCCGTATATAATTGAAAGCAAAGGCAGATTCTATATATACGTTACAGGACACGATGCAGTTTATGCATACGAATCTGATAATCTTTTCGAAGGTTGGAAATATTACGGCAAGGTTATGACTATGAAAGGGCACGATTCCTTCTGGGCGCCCAGCGTAATTGAGCTTGACGGTAAATTCTATATGTACAATTCAATTGAAATTTACAACGATACTCCCGATAAGGGCGGTCACAGAGGTGCTATGCACGTAAGCGTTTCAGACTCCCCTCTCGGCCCCTTCACAGGCACAAAGCAGATTCTGCACCCCTTCTCCATCGACTCTCATATAGTAAAAAATGAAGCAGGTCTTTTCCTTTTCTATTCTGCGAACAGATTCGAAGGTGAAAGAATCGGAACCTGCATTTACGTAGACAGAATGCTCGATCCCTTCACTCCTGAAGGCAAACCCGTCCTCGTCGTTGAACCTACTCTCGATGAGGATATCTATTGCCGTGACAGATACAAAAAAGGTCAGCACTGGCATACAATAGAAGGTGCTTTCTATTTTAAGGAAGGTGACTGGCAGTACCTTATGTATTCAGGCAACTGCTTCGAGCAGCCGACTTACTACATAGGCTACGCAAGAGCTAAGACAGACGAAACCGATCTTACAAAAATCAAGTTTGAGAAGTACCCGGACGATAATACTTACGCTCCCGTACTTTCAGCCAACGATTTTGAGGAAGGTACCGGACACCACTCTATGATAAAGCTCGACGGACAGTGGTACGCAGTTTATCACGCAAGAGATTATGATGACGAACTTAATGCAAGCGCCTTTGATGCAAGAAATGCACGTATCTGCAAGCTTCATGTCAAGGACGGTATCATAACAGCAGAAAGATATAAAGATAAAATCTGACCAAAAAAACAGATGTTTCTATCGAAACATCTGTTTTTCAATAAATGTTATTTAGCTCTGCTTCTTATCGGTCACACATTCCCAACCAACCGTTTCAAGACTGTCATCTACCTCTTTTGCAATATGCCTATAAACATTACCGTCGGTACCCTCCGCATAGTCACCGTATACACATATCAGAACACCGTTTTCAAGTAATGAAACATATAACGGATTATTGTTTTCCACTTCTTTATAAATCAAATCCCGTTCTCCTTTCACATTCAATTTATGATACAATTTTATCATAAATTTCACTGTTTGTCTATTGTAACAAACAAATTCATCCTAAAAAACGGCAAAAATCGTTCGACAAATTATGTCGAATTTTGTTGAAAAAAGTCGTAATACAGCGAATAATACCCGCATAGCTGTCAGCCATACAATAAGCGACCCGTTCATAAACAAACGGGTCGCTTATTTATATAGTCAAATGTTATTTAAGAAACCGGTCAATGTAGCTGAAGAGCAGCTCATCCGCTCTGTCCTTTGCCGCCTCATCCTTGCCCAGATTGTGATCTGCACCTTCATAAACATTAAGCACGTGCTCAACACCGTACTGTGTAAGAAGTGCATCAAGAGTCTGTGCATTTGAGAAGGGTACGATAGAATCTGCATTACCGTGATTGATTACGGTAGGTACACAGTCTGCACTGACATAAGCAATCGGTGAAACACTGTAAAGAGCTGATTTTGCGGTTTCTTTTGTTTCATAAGTAAAATGCTGTCCGCAAGCCTTTGACATAAGGTCGCTTATCGCAGTCTCATTACCCATAGAATTGTTATGATAAAAATTATCATCATACAAATCAGTGGGGCCCGAATTACTGATTACCGCAACCGGAGCAATCGGAGCTGTATTTTTTCTTGCATAAGCATAAAGCAGTGAAAGATGTCCGCCTGCGCTGTCACCCGTAAGAAGCACTTTGTTTATGTTTACTCCTGCTTCTTCGCCCTTTTCTTTTATAACTGCAAGAGCAGCATCTATATCGTCAAGTATATCAAGAAGATCAACATTCTCTGAAATATAGCGATAATTCAGTGAAGCCGTTGCAACACCAAGGTTGGAAGCACCGTAGTTCATACCTCCCTTGTAGCTTTCCTTGTCGCCGCCTATCCAAGCTCCGCCGTGAATAAACAAAACAAGTCCCAACTCTCCCGATGCATCGTCAGGGATGCAAAGGTCTACAACCTGTCTCTCGTGAGTACCGTAAGAAATGTCAAAATAGGTCTGACAGTTAAATTTTTCAGCGCCTATTTCACCGAGTCCGAAAAGTCCCAGAAAGAAGTTTATGATTGCAACGAAAAATGCAATTATTCTCTCAAGCATAGTTTTTTCCTCCTTAAAGCAAATGTTTTCTTCGCGTGACACTCTTATCACTATATTTATATTAACATAAAACTGCAAAAAATTCAACATAATCCTTCCGTTGAAAGTTCTGTTGAATTCCGGACAAACCGGTTTGCACTGTCTTAAAGCAGAACGGAGTATATTTCCTCTCCGCCATTTACAAACACCTCCAGAACATATCCGTCACGGATAATTCTGAGATCTTTTATCTCACCCCTGTAAACAACGCTTTTCCGCCTCGTACGCTTGATTCTGAAGCCTTTACCGTTTCGCACAACTGCAGGATCACTGTCTTTCAGAAGATGCCTCACCTCTTCTACGGGATAACCGTAAATCTTACCGTCAACAAGCTTTATTTCTCGGGGTACGGACATACAACCGATATCCTTCTTCCTGTACCCTGCATATTTCCACCCGGGAATCCACGATATAAGAATCGTTCTCCCCTTGTGATCCCTGAAAACCTGACCCGCGTACTGATCAGGACCCTTATCAATTTCCCCCGTGTATTCCGCCGTAAACTTACCGTCTTTAAAAGTACCGTACATCACTGAAAAATAATGACTGTTCTCTTTGCAGACTGATGCTGTAAGCAAATACATATCCCCTGACTTCATAAAAGAGGGGCACTCAGCAAATTTAGAATTCTCCCATTCACACAAAATGCCTTTATAAGACCAACACAACAAGTCGGCACTCTCATACAACAGCAGATTTGCGGTTTTTCTCGTGTGATTTCCCGATGCCATCACACAATAATATTTTCCGTCGGAGTAGCATACTGCCGGATCACGGAAATCAGGGCAACCGTCAATCGGATATCCGCTGATTACAGGATTCTTCTCATATTTCTCAAAATTGATTCCGTCCGTTGAGTAAGCAACACTTACCGACTGAACCCCGTCACATATAGAAGCATAAAAAAGAAACATTTTTTCATCTCTGACTATCGCAGTACCTGACCAACAACCGTCTTTATCGTATTCCTTATCAGGATAAAGCGCTACAGGCAGCTCCTCAAAGCTGAGAAAATCCTTGGTTCTCGCGTGACCCCAATGCATATTTTCCTGCCACGGCTTTTCAAAATTAGGTGAGTGCTGATAAAAGATATGATAATATCCGTCAAAATAAACAAGTCCGTTCGGATCGTTTATCCAGCCTTTTTTTGTTGAAAAATGATGTTTTAAAGGCAAACTGTAATCCATTGTTAATCTGCACCCTCCTGTTTAATTATGTAAGTTTAAAATAAAAATCTTTCAATCACATTTTAAAGAATTATATCAACTTAAAGTAAAAAAATCAAGGCGGAGCCTTGTATAAAATCCGTCGCAGACGGAATGTAATCACAACGAAGTTGTGGATGTAATCCTTTCGCAGAAAGGTATGTAATCAATCCGAAAGAGGAAAATGCAAGGTTTATGCCTTGATGACATACAGTTCGCTTTGAGAACTGATTACATACGCCTGACGGCGATTACATACCAATCTCTCTGTTTGAACATAACTAAAAAAATAAAACGGCACCTTCGGCACCGTTTTATTTTTTTGGCCCGCCCAGAGGGATTTTGTCCCGTGCTGCCGCACTATCGCCTCGCTTCGCTCGTTGCCCTGTCGGCGAAAATGCTCCCCCGGAGCATTTTCTTCCGCTTCGCTCCCTCCTTGTTCGAATCCCTCTGTTTGAACATAACTAAAAAAATAAAACGGCACCTTCGGCACCGTTTTATTTTTTTGGCCCGCCCAGAGGGATTTTGTCCCGTGCTGCCGCACTATCGCCTCGCTTCGCTCGTTGCCCTGTCGGCGAAAATGCTCCC
>JAZUAZ010000177.1:0-1832 GCA_045638245.1 Acutalibacteraceae bacterium
TCATATTCAAAATAAGCACCGCATCATAGGGTGCAGTGCTTATCTGTTATCAATAGGTCATTTTTGCATTAAGTTCCTTTACAACGTCCTCGTGAAGCTTTACAAGCTCACGGTCGTAGGAAAGCATACCGTTAACCTCAAACTCAACGTCGGAAACCTGAGTATAAACCGTTGCGGAAAGTCCCTTCTTAATCTGAGGGATAATCTGCTTTTCGTGGAGCTTTCTGTAGGCCTCTGTAAGAGCATCCTTGCTCTTGTACATCTGATAACCGAAGCTCTTCTGATAGTTCCATACGTGTCCCATAATATTATGGCTGTATCCGCCGTACTCACTCAGTACGATAGGTCTGCCGTCATACTTGGGAAGAATAACCGGAAGAATGTACTTGTGCATACTTCTGAAATCTGCACCCTTCTGATCATACCATCCGCTTGCATGGTCGCAGAAGCGTGAAGGATCCTTTACCTTTGTCCAGTCACCGATTCTCTTGGCGTCGAACTGTCCCCAGCCCTCATTAAAGGGTACCCAGCAGCAGATAGAAGTGAAATTGTAGAGATTATCTATCATTTCCTCATACTCTTCCTCGAACTGAGTTCTCCACTCGATCTTATCTCTGTTGAAGGTACTGTAAGCGTTATCCTTCTTTGTCATATAAATAAGAGGATTGAGTGTACCGTGAATGTTGGGAAGTACGCCTGCATGGAAAAGGTTAAGTGCCTTACCGCCGCTTACCATATCCTGCCATACGAGCATACCGATTTTATCACAGAGATAGTACCATCTGTGGGATTCAACCTTGATATGCTTACGGAGCATATTGAATCCTAAATCCTTCATCTTCTGAATATCATAAACCATCGCTTCCTCAGTGGGAGGTGTCATCTGACCGTCACTCCAATAGCCCTGGTCAAGAAGGCCTCTCTGGAAATAGGGCTCGTTATTAAGGAAGAGGCGTGCATATCCGCCATATTCACCGATAGAGAACTTTCTCATACCGAAGTAGCCCTTTACAGAGTCAACCTCTGCGCCGTCCTTTGTAAGGGTGAGTACGAAATCATAAAGGAAGGGACTTTCGGGACTCCAGAGCTTAGCATCAGGTACAGAAACCTTTGCATCCGCACTGATTTCGGTCTCGGTCACAACAGCTTCACCGTCGAGCACCTTGATTTTAAGTGTACCCTCACCCTTGATATCGGTCTTGATTGCGATAACGCCTTCGTCGATATCGGGAGTGAGCTTATAGGATGAAATGTAATTTTCATTTACGCCTTCAAGCCATACTGTCTGCCAGATGCCTGAGGTTGATGTGTACCAGAATCCGTGAGACTCGCTTGCCTGCTTACCTCTGTTCTGCCAACCTTCGTCTGTGGGATCCCACACCCTGACAACAAGCTCATTTTCACCGTCTTTAAGACAATCTGTAATATCAAAGCAGAACGGATTATAACCGCCGATGTGCTCGCCTACATTTTTGCCGTTTACATAAACAGTGGTTTTCCAGTCAACTGCTTCAAAATGAAGAAGCACTCTCTTGCCCTTGAAATCATCGGTAAGAGTAAAACTCTTTCTGTACCAAAGAAGGTTATCCTTGCTTACTCTTTTACACACACCTGAAAGACAGCTTTCAACTGCAAAGGGTACGCGGATTTTATCAGTGTATTCTTCACACCAATCCTTATCCTCATCGGTAATTGCAAAATCGAAGAAACCGTTAAGGTTCATCCAGCAATCTCTCACCATCTGAGGTCTGGGGTATTCGGGAAGGGGCATATCGCACATTGCGGCATCCGCCCAACGTGTTTTTAATGTCATCATAAATATTTCCTCCGTT
>JAZUAZ010000178.1:0-5725 GCA_045638245.1 Acutalibacteraceae bacterium
GCTCGAACCGTCGACCTCCAGCGTGACAGGCTGGCGTTCTAACCAACTGAACTACCGGGCCAAATGGTGGGAACAACAGGGCTCGAACCTGTGACCCTCTGCTTGTAAGGCAGATGCTCTCCCAGCTGAGCTATGCTCCCACGTTTGCCGCCACTCTCGCAACGGCTTGTATATAATAGCAGATAAATATCACTTTGTCAATGGTATTTTTAAAATTTTTATTATTTTTTCAGATGTTTTTTTCTTTTTTATCTTCACCGCTGGTCGTAGGCAGAAACTGTGAATTGACAAAATCATAAAGAGCCCTGAGCTTTTCAACTAATTCAAGAAATACAAGTATTATCTGTTGAATTATATCCATATTTCTACCTCCTGACTCATTATATTTTGCATTATATTATACTATATGCGCAAATATGTCAACACATTTTAAACAAAGTATTAAATTGTGCTTTATTTATTCTTAAAAGATCAATTTAATACACATTCAGCTATTCAGTTATCAGTACGCATCAGCAAGGTCATAAATAAGTCTTTCTGTCTTCTCCCAACCTATACAAGGATCAGTTATGCTCTTTCCGTAACAACCCTCGCCTATCTTTTGTGCGCCGTCTTCTATGTAGCTTTCAACCATAAGCCCCTTTACCATTTTGTCAATATCAGAATTATGTCTGCAGGAATTAAGTATTTCTTTGGCTATTCTGGGCTGCTCAAGGTACTTTTTACCCGAGTTTGCATGATTGGTGTCAACGATTACCGCAGGGTTAGCAAGCTCTCTTTCACCATAAAGCTCACAAAGTTTTGCAAGATCCTCATAATGATAATTGGAGAATGACTGTCCCCTGTCGTTGACGTAACCTCTGAGAATAGCATGTACGAGATCGTTACCCTTTGAGCGTACTTCCCAACCTCTGTATATAAAATCGTGACTGTGCTGAGCCGCAGTAATGGAATTCATCATAACGGAAAGGTCACCACCCGTAGGATTTTTCATACCTACAGGAATATCCAAACCGCTTGCGGTAAGTCTGTGCTGCTGATTCTCAACGCTTCTTGCACCTATTGCAACATAGGAAAGAATATCTGAAAGATAACGGTGATTTTCAGGATAAAGCATTTCGTCTGCACAACAGAATCCCGTTTCGTTAACCGCTCTCATATGGAGCTTTCTGATTGCAACAATACCCTTGATAAGGTCTGCAGCGGAGTTTGGGTCGGGCTGATGAAGCATACCCTTGTATCCGTCACCGGTGGTACGGGGCTTATTAGAGTAAATTCTCGGTATAATGAGAATTTTATCCTTAACCTTTTCCTGAACAGGTACAAGTCTTGATATGTAGTCCATAACAGTATCCTCGTTATCTGCCGAGCAGGGGCCGACTACAAGAATAAGCTTTCTTTCCTTGCCCTCGAAAATCGCTCTGATTTCCTTATCCTTTTCCGCCTTAATCGCTACTGCTTCGGCAGTCATAGGGTATTCTTCCTTGACAAGTTTCGGAATGGGAAGCTTGCATACAAATTCCATATTATTCATAATTTTTTACCTCCGTTATTTGTCAAAAAGTTTTCTGCGCTCTGTCGATACTATCATCATATCCATAAGAACCTTTCTCGGTAAATCCTCGCACTTAGCTTTCATCGAGAAATCCCAGACCGACTATATGAAATTTTGTGTTTTTGTTAATTGTCATATATTTCCGCATCCAGTCCCAGCTTCACGGTACGCTCAAAAAAGTCGGGATAACTTTTCCGTACCGCTTGTGCACCTTTTATTTCTCCGCCATACTTGCTGCACAACACAACAAGACTCATTACAACTCTGTGGTCATTATGAGAATCCAACGGCTCCGAGGGGGCTCTGAGTGTAGTTTTATTTATTATAATTTCATCGTCATATATTTCTATGTCTGCACCGAATTTTGAAAGCTCCTGCTTCATAGCAGAGCCGCGGTCACTTTCTTTTATACAAAGTCTTGCCGTGCCCTTAAGAACTGCACCATTAAGCTCTGCTGCAAGGCACATAAGTACCGGGGCAAGATCAGGACAATTTTCGACACTTATCACGGGGTTTCTCTCTTTAAGCATAGAGAAGTACTTCCCGTAAACCGCATCGCCCTGCAGAGTGTCTTTCCGTAGTCCCTCTACATTGACATTACCGCCCATAAAATTGAAGGCATCAAGAAAAGCCGCGTTGGAATAGTCCCCTTCAACGGTAAGAATTCTGTTCTGATATTTCTGTCCGCCGCTGATTAACAATGTGTTTTTATCCTTCCACAAAGCTGTGACACCAAACATATCCATAGCTTCAAGTGTCATATCAATATAACTACGACTTGAAACGTTGCCTTCCAGATGAATCTCACTATCACCGTCACATAGCGGCAAGGCGAATAGCAAACCGCTTATAAACTGACTGCTTATATCAGCCGCAACGTTATACTTTCCCGATGGAAGTCTGCCTTTTACGCGAAGTATTCCATCGTCATTTTCATAAAAAAGACCCTTTTGCACTGCAATACTTTCATAAACCGACATAGGTCTTTCCATAAGTCGCTCACTGCCGTAAAAAGTACTTTCATTAGCAGAAAGCATTGCAAGAGGTACAAAAAAGCGCAGTGTGCTTCCGCTTTCACGGCAGAAATATTCACGGCGTACACTTTTATAAGGAGTAGTTCCCTTAATTTTTATAAAATCAGTACCCCTTGTGATTTCTGCACCCATTTTTTCAAGACAATCAAGCGTTGCAAGTATATCTTCACTGTATGCAACATTTTTTATATAGCTTTCACCCTCTGAAAGTCCCGCACATATGAGCAGTCGGTGTGACATACTCTTTGAAGACGGTGCTTTCACACTGCCAAAAACCTTTGAGGGTTTTATTTTTACTGTCATTTTATCACTTCTTTAAATAATCAATGAGAAAATCAATTCCCCTGAGATAACCGTCAGTACCAAGACCTGTTATCGTTTTAACTGCCGCAAGACGTATGTAGCTTATCTGACGGAAATCTTCACGTTCTTCAAGCTTTGAGATATGCACCTCGACCGTTGGTATCATTACGGATTTTACTGCATCGAGAATAGCTATTGAGGTATGAGTATACGCGCCCGGGTTGATAACTATACCGTCCGCATCACCGTATGCCTGCTGAATCTTATCAACAAGCACGCCCTCGTGATTTGACTGACAGCACTCACAATCTATATGCTTTTCTGCACAGTAATTCTCTATTTTCTTTACAAGATCGGCATAGGTTTCTCTGCCGTAATGTTCCGGCTCTCTTACGCCGAGCATATTGAGATTAGGCCCGTTGATTACAAGTATTTTCATTATAAACTCTCCAGAATTCTGCTGACAGCATTATTCACATCACCGTCAACATAAATTTCTTTATCAGCTGAGGAAACATATATATCATACCTTTCCTCAAAACGTTTTTTCAGTGCTTCAATATCCTTTGATAAGAGTCTGTCATCGGTGGGAGTTATATCCTCAAGTGGTCTGTTCAGAAAGAAAAGCGTACCATTCTGCCTTAAGACGTCCACATTCTCTTTTCTGAGCACTGCTCCTCCGCCGGTTGCAATTACTGCACCGTTATAAGAGGACATCTCTCTTAACGCTTCGGATTCTTTATCACGGAAATATTCTTCACCTTTAATGGCAAATATATCGGATATATTACCGTAACGTGATGTAATTATTTCATCGGTATCATAAAAAGCTCTTTCCATTCTCTTTGCAAGAGCCTTACCTATCGTACTTTTGCCGCTTCCCGGCATACCTATAAGGACAATATTGCATTTTTCGCGCAAAAGGTCTTTATATACTTCCTCAGATACTTTCTTTGTATCAATATCATCACCTGTAAAAAGTGAGCAGGCAAGCACCGCCTGACATACAAGCATATAAAGTCCGCTGACATTTGTAATATTATTTTTTTCAGCCTCAAGACAAAGTTTTGTTTTGAGAGGATTATAAACTACATCGGTTATACCCGAAAGATTATTGAAACTTTCAACCTTCACGGCACAACCCTCGAGTGCAGGATACATTCCGAGTGGAGTTGTATTTATTATATAATCCGCATCACTATGAAGACTATATACATTTTCATAATTTACTTCACCGCTTCTTGAAACAGTGATAACTTCACCTGCTCCGAGACTTTCTGCCACTGCTTTTGCGGTACAGGAAGTACCGCCGCTCCCGAGGATAAGTACCTTTTTATCTTTGTAATCAAAACCCGCTTTTTCCGTCAGCATTTTAAGGCCGTCAAAATCCGTGTTATATCCGTAAAGCTTTCCGTCACGGTTTATTACTGTATTGACTGCACCGATTTTTTGAGCCTCGGGCTCAATATAATCAAGGTACGGTATAACTGCACTTTTATACGGTATCGTGACGTTTATGCCGAGAAAATCCCTTTCTTTCATAAAACGGTCAAGTCCGTCTTTGGGAATCTCTCTGAGTTCATAGGTATAATCCGCTATTTTTTCGTGTATTACCTTGGAAAAACTGTGTCCCAGCTTTTCACCGATAAGTCCGTATTTCATTTAATCACATCCGAGATAGTCTGTTCCGAAGCGTGTGGTAAGAAGATCGCAGAGTACCAGAGCCGTAACACTGTCCACAACTACTCTTGCTTTGTGTATAATTGCAGGGTCGTGTCTGCCCTTTATTTCAAGCTCTGCTTCTTCACCTGTTTTCAAATCAATAGTATTCTGCTTTTTATATATGGAAGGAGTAGGTTTGACGGCAAGATTAAAGGTTATAGGCATTCCGTTTGTTATTCCGCCGTTGATACCGCCGTTGTTATTGGTAAGAGTAACTGCTTTTCCGTCCTTTACAGCAAAAGGATCATTAGCCTGACTACCCTTAAGCTGAGAGAAGTCAAAACCCCGTCCGAATTCAACACCCTTTATAGCGGGAATTGAAAAAAGAGCATGAGAAAGCATACCTTCCACAGTGTCAAACCATGGCTCACCTACTCCCGAAGGCATACCGATTACTGCAGTTGATAAAATACCGCCTACACTGTCACCCTCAGATTTTGTATCTTCTATAAGTGAAAGCATTTCCTTGCGCTTTTCTTCGCAAAGCACCGGCATATCAAGAGAGTCAAGCAAACAGATATCCTCACGAATATTATCGAAGTCTCTGTCCCTTATATCACCGCAACGCGAAATGTGAGTACCGATATATATACCTTTGTTTCTGAGAACGGAAATAGCTATTGCTCCCGCCGCAACAAGAGGAGCGGTAAGTCTGCCTGAAAAATGTCCGCCACCTCTGAAATCCTGATACCCGTGATATTTGCATTCGGCGGTATAATCAGCATGACCCGGTCTTGCGAGAAAACGTACAGAAGAATAGTCCGCACTATTTGTATTACCGTTTTCAATCATAAGACAAACGGGAGTGCCTGTGGTTTTTCCCTCAAACACACCGCTGAGTATTCTTACCTTATCCGCTTCACGTCTGAGAGTGGATATACTGTTTATACCCTTTCGCTTTTCCATCTGCAAAGCGATAAATTCTTCATCAATTGTTATTCCCGGGGCTATGCCGTCAATAACACATCCGATTGCTTCACCGTGACTTTCGCCGAAAAGCGTTACTGTAAGATTGTTACCTATGGTGTTTTTCATTTAATCACACCCTTAAATCAAATTCATTATTTCATCTATGGTAAGCTCTTCAAAGTAAAAAGAGCCGATTTTATCG
>JAZUAZ010000179.1:0-7246 GCA_045638245.1 Acutalibacteraceae bacterium
AGACATTCGCGGGGGTTTTCATCAAGGAAAGTACTGAACAGGGAAAGAAGCTTATCAAAATTAAGCTTCTTCGTTTTTGCTTCATCCTCAAAGCAGTCAGCTATTGCATGGCAAAGATAAAAATCCCCGCCCTTTTTGTAAAGACGTATATCAAACAGCCGTACTCCGAGCCTGAGCTGCTCTTCTACGGTAAGGCTCTGACAACGGCACAATTTCTCCATACCGACAAATGCAGTTGCACTGTCGTGAGTACCGGCAAGATTTACCGTTGAAAGATATATGTCATCATTAAGGCGGGAAATAATCATATTTTTAACCTCTTATTGTACCTTTTAGTTAAGTGTTGTTTTACCTTCTGAAATAACACCGATATAGCTCTTACCTCTATTTACAGTAAGCTCGCTTCCATCCTCAGCGTAGAACTTGATTTCACTGTCCTCTGTAGGCTTTTCCCAGGTTATATTCTGAACGGTACCCTTGGTGATATAGTAGCCGTTGCCACCCTTCCAGTCAACCTCCATAATACCGCTCTTATCGTAAACGTGTACATCGGTCTGAAGGACAAATACATTTGTGAAATTAAGCTGCTCGCCGCTTCTCTGATCCTTATGGGCGTTACCTGAATGAAGCTTATAATAGGTACCTGTTTCCTCGTTGTAGCTAAAGGTACTGTAATAGCTCTTTGAGAAGGTGAGAACTGCCTTTGTGCAAGCATCGGTGCCCTTTGCCTCGGTACCTGTACCTGCAAAATTGAAAGCATTTACGTTTCTGCCCTCAGCATAATCGGTTCTCATTTTGTAATGCTCAAGTGCAGAAGGAATTTCAGGTCCTTTAAGATAAGCAGTATGCTCTGTGGGATATGTCTTCTGTCTTTCCTTATCCCTTGCAAAAAGTCTGTCATAGCCCTTGTTGCCGTCAAAGTGGTCGGTCTTTTCAAGCTGAGGCTCGCCTAAAAGCTTGTTGCTTCCGAAGCAGAAATAAACCGCATCATAGCTCTTTGCAAAAATGGGATAATAATATCTGCAGCTTCTTACGGAGCAGATTTCGGGTACCTTGGTATAATCGGCATAAACGCCCATCATACGTGTTATACCACCCTCTACAACAACCTCATAAAGAATATCCGCATCGCTGATGCCGTACTGGGGAAGAGCTGCCTTGATATTACTTATCATAACCGCCATAGGTCTTTTGCCTGCGGCTTCTTCGCTTACATCGTAAAGACCTGTGAGGTTATTGATATAATTACCCTCTGCATCCTTGTCGGGGTCAGTAGGGGTATTCTGCTCAATTTCAAGAGGCTCCGTTGTTGTCTCATCGGTTACGTTCTCAACAGTTGTGCTTTCATCGGTTACAGATGGTTCCGATTCATTTTCCGATTTCTTTGAGCAGCCGTAAAAGCAGGTGCAGATTAAAGCAACCGCGAGAAGTAGACTGATAATTCTTTTTGTTTTCATAGCTTTTCTCCTTAAGTTTACATAGTATTTCATTAAAACATAGTATAACATCATTTTTTCCTTTTTTCAACATATTATAAGACAGATGTACTTTTACGATAAGAAATTTGTAGAATGTGTCAAAGCCGCTAACCTCACGGGTGATATTAAAACAAAAAAAAAGCAGGCACCTTAAAGGTACCTGCAAAGTGAAGCGGAGTTATTCAGCGCTGCCGGTGAGAGCCTTGATAAGCTCCTCGATGAGCTCGACAATTCTCTTGAAAATATATGTGAGATCCTCCCAGAACATACCTAAGCTCCAATCGGGCTCGGGATTAGGTGTAACGTTGGGGTTTGTATTTTCGTTCATCGTTTTTTCCTCCTTATTTAATAAAGATTTTCATCTCTGATGAGTCTATTATATAACGTTATTCACAATTTGTCAATAACTTTATTAACATACCGAGGTAGCAGAACAAAAAACACCAATCATTTTCTTAATATTTTGTGCAAAGGGTAAAAAACACAATATTTTGTGTTTACGCCTTGATTTTAGCACCAAATATATTGTAGAATTAAGATGACATAAATTCGGAAAGGAAAGGTGAAAATATATGACAGTTATCAAAAGAGACGGTACTGTAGTTGAATTCGACCGCAGTAAAATCATAGTTGCTCTTCAGAAGGCAAACGAAGCCGTAGATGAAGAAAACCGCATCACAGACAATCAGATTGAGGCCATTGCAGATTACATAGCCGACAAAAAAAGGACAAGAATCCTCGTTGAGGATATTCAGGATATGGTTGAGCATAAGCTTATGCAGCTTGACCGCTTTGCTCTTGCAAAGGCTTATATCATCTACCGCTACAACAGAGCCCTCGTAAGAAAGGCTAACACCACTGACGAGTCAATCCTCAGCCTTATCAAAAACTCAAACAAGGACGTTATGGAGGAAAACTCCAACAAGGATGCGGTTATGGCTGCTACTCAGCGTGACCTTATCGCAGGTGAGGTTTCAAAGGATCTTACAAGAAGACTCCTTCTCCCCGAGCATATTTCAAAGGCTCACGACGAGGGTGCTATTCACTTCCACGATGCAGACTACTTCCTTCAGCCCATTTTCAACTGCTGCCTTATCAACATCGGCGATATGCTTGACAACGGTACCGTTATGAACGGTAAGCTCATCGAAAGTCCCAAGAGCTTCCACGTTGCATGTAACATAACAACTCAGATTATCGCATCCGTTGCCTGCAGTCAGTACGGCGGACAGTCAGTTGACATCAGCCACCTCGGCAAGTACCTCCGCAAGAGCAAAGCAAAGTTTATCAAGCATCTTACAGAGGTATTCGGTGAGGAGTTTGACAAGGATACAATCGAGAGAATTGCTTCTGATCGTCTTCAGGACGAGCTCAAGGCAGGCGTACAGACTATACAGTACCAGATAAACACCCTTATGACCACCAACGGTCAGTCCCCCTTCGTTACTATCTTCCTCAACCTCAGAAAGGATGACGAATACATCGAAGAAAATGCGATGATTATATACGAAATCCTCCGTCAGAGATACGAGGGTATCAAAAACGAAAAGGGCGTATATGTTACTCCCGCCTTCCCAAAGCTTGTTTATGTTCTTGACGAGCATAACTGTCTCAAGGGCGGAAAGTACGACTATATCACAAAGTTTGCAGTAAAATGCTCTGCAAAGAGACTTTATCCCGACTATATCTCAGCAAAGAAGATGCGCGAAAACTACGAGGGCAACGTTTTCTCACCTATGGGCTGCCGCTCCTTCCTTTCACCCTGGAAGGATGAAAACGGTCAGTACAAGTTTGAGGGACGCTTCAATCAGGGCGTTGTTTCCCTTAACCTTCCTCAGATCGGTATTCTCGCAAAGGGTGACGAAGAAAAATTCTGGGCTCTTCTTGAGGACAGACTCAGTCTTTGCTTTGAGGCTCTTATGTGCCGTCACCATGCACTCCACAACGTTATTTCAGATACAAGCCCCGTCCACTGGCAGTACGGTGCTATCGCAAGACTCAAGAAGGGCGAAACCATCGAAAAGTACCTTCACGACGGTTACAGCACCATTTCTCTCGGCTATATCGGTCTTTATGAGCTTACAAAGCTTATGAAGGGTGTAAGCCACACCGACCCTGTCGGTACTGAGTTCGCTCTTAAGGTTATGAAGAGCCTTCGCGAGCACTGCGAAAAGTGGAAGAAGGAAACAGGTCTCGGTTTCGGTCTTTACGGTACTCCCGCAGAATCTCTCTGCTACCGCTTCGCAAGAGTTGACAAGGCGCGCTTCGGTACTATCGAGGATGTAACCGACAAGGGCTACTACACCAACTCATACCACGTTGACGTACGCGAGGATATAGATGCTTTCGCAAAATTCACATTCGAAAGCCAGTTCCAAACTATTTCCTCGGGCGGTGCGATTTCCTACGTTGAAATTCCCAATATGCGCCACAACCTTGAGGCTCTTGAGGAGCTTGTAAAGTTTATCTACGATAATATTCAGTACGCCGAATTCAACACCAAGAGTGACTACTGTCACGAGTGCGGCTTCGACGGTGAAATCATCATCAACGATAACGTTCAGTGGGAATGCCCCAACTGCGGCAACACAGACCAGAGAAAAATGAACGTTACAAGACGTACCTGCGGCTATCTCGGTGAGAATTTCTGGAATGTCGGTAAGACAAAGGAAATCAAGGCAAGAGTACTTCATCTGTAAGTAAGGCTTAGAAGTAGCTAGTAGCCAGTAGTCAGGGAAATGCCCTGCGGGCGTCTTAGGATTTACTAAAGAGGTAGAAAAATGAATTACGCAACAATAAAGCCCTTCGATGTGGCTAACGGTCCCGGGGTGAGAGTATCCCTCTTTGTAAGCGGATGCACGCACCGTTGCAAAGGCTGCTTTAACGAGGAGGCATGGGACTTCAATTACGGTGAAAAATTCACTGAGAAGGAACAGAACAGAATCCTTGAGGCTATGAAGCCTGACTACATCAAAGGCTTCTCCCTTTTAGGCGGCGAGCCCTTCGAGCCCGTTAATCAGAAAGAGCTTGCTCCCCTTCTTGAAAAAATAAAAAAAGAATACCCCGAAAAGACCGTATGGTGCTACTCGGGATATACCCTTGAAACAGACCTTTTAAGCGGAAGGCTCTGCGATTTCAGCATCACAAAGCGTATGCTCGACTGTATCGACATCCTTGTTGACGGTAAGTTCGTTGAAGAAAAGAAAAACCTTCAGCTTCGCTTCAAGGGCTCGGAAAACCAAAGAATAATCGACCTTAAAAAGACATTAAGTGAAAATAAAACCATCCTTTGGGAGGAAGAAAACAATGACATATGATGTAAGAATAAAAAAGCTCAGAGATAATGCTATTATCCCCACCTATGGCAGTGAATTTGCCGCAGGAGCTGACCTTTATGCTGCTATTGACGAGGCGGTAACAATAGAGCCCGGAGAAACAAAGCTTATCCCTGCAGGTATTGCTCTTGAGATTCCCGTCGGCTTTGCAGGTCTTATTTATGCAAGAAGCGGTCTCGCTTCAAAAAGAGGTCTTGCACCCGCAAATAAGGTAGGCGTTGTCGACTCAGACTACAGAGGTGAGGTTATGGTTGCTCTTCACAATCACGGAAAAGAGACTCAGGCTATCGAAGCGGGTGAAAGAATCGCTCAGATGGTAATTGCTCCTTACATAACCGCAAACTTCATTCTCTCAGATGAGCTTGAGGACACGGTAAGAGGCGAAGGCGGCTTCGGCTCAACTGGACGCAGGTAAGAGTAGTTCGGATTCAGTAGCCGGTATTTAGCGGCGAATACTCATTCAGATATACAAAAAAGTCGGGACGTATCCCGACTTTTTTCTTATTAACTTCTGTCGTCTTTGATTTTTCTGAGGACAATACCTGCAAGAGCAGAGAATACAACTACAAAAACAACAAGCATAAACATAGCAAAGAAGTAATGTCCAGCCTCATAATCGAAGAAATCTTCAAAGTGCTCAAAGAAATCCTTGTCATTGTAAAGTATCATCTCATACAGTTCTTCCTCCTTCTGAAACTCCACTTCCATCTTTTGTATGAGAGAATTGAGATCTGCCGTTGTGCCGAGTCCCTCCATTGAGAAGCGGCAGGCAACAAGCCACGAAACCGCCTCTGTTGCTCCGCTGAGCTTGAAGAGAAGTCCCGAGAAAAGAAGCTGCGGCATAAGAAGAAGAGGTGCAACGGTCATAGCGCGGTCCGCATTTTTGAAAAGAGAAGAAACGAAAAGTCCCATTGCGGTTGCCGCGAAGGCCGTAAGGAATACAGCAATAAATATTTCGATTATCGCAGGTAATGCTACGCCCTCGTCAGGCGTTCCCACTGCAACGGCAAACACAAGTGTCAGCAGGACAGCCTGAACAGTACATATAATACCCATAACGATAAGCTTTGAAAGGATGTAGGCGTCAAGACGCAATCCCGTCATATATTCACGCCTTAGTATTACTCGCTCTTTACATATTTCCTGAATGGAGTTGAGAGTACCTACCCAGAAGGCTGAGCAGGAAAGAGCGAACAACAGACTCTTGGTCATTTCAAGCTGCTCAAACTGTGAGCCGTCGGCTACAAAGGAAATGAGAAGTCCGAGTATCGGCGCCTGAAGAAGCAGAAGCATAAGACGTACTCTGTCATTTTTCAGAATATGCAGATGCCTTGATGCAAGCACTTTTATCTGATGCATAAGAGGAGGCTTTGTATTATTGCCTCCCTGAGCTGCAGCCCGCTGAGGCTGAGCTGAAGCTTTAACAAGACTGTTGTATTTTTTCTGCCAATAATCGGCGTGCTCGGAAATAAGATTATAAACGTCAACCATATCTGTTACGCTGAAAAATTCCTGAGCCTCCTTATAAGTACCACAGAAGCAAAGTTTACCTCCTGTACCCATAAAGACTATCTTATCACACATATGAAGGTTAAGAGTACTGTGAGTGACGAAAATTACCGTTTTGCCCTTTACAGTCATACTCTTGAGAGTACGCATAAGGTTTCTTTCGGTTCCCGGGTCAAGTCCCGAGGCGGGCTCGTCAAGGAAGAAAAGATTAGGGTCTGAAATAAGCTCAACTGCTATACTCGCCCTCTTTTTCTGACCGCCGCTGAGCTTCTTTATAAGAGTATCCTTTCTCTGTGTAAGCTCAACGGTATCTATAACCTTCATAATTATTTCGTTACGCTCCTGAGCGCTTGTATCCTTGGGAAGTCTGAGCTTTGCGGTGTAATCAAGCATATCGTAAACCGTAAGATTTTCATAAACTATATCCTTCTGAGGAACGTAGCCCATGATGTTTTTAAGAGCTTCAAAATTACCGTAAAGCTCCACACCGTTTACTCTTACTTCACCCGAGGTAGGTCTGTTGTAACCGCTTATGCAGTTCATAATTGTGGATTTACCTGCACCCGAGCCGCCTATAATGGCAACAAGCTCACAAGGCTCAATCTTAAGGCTTACATCCTCACAGATAACCTTTCTTCCCTTGTCAACAGTCTTTACAATGTGTGAGGCACTCACGCTGATACCGTTATTGAAGGTGCAATAGCTGATGCGCGCCGCACTGTATATCAGCTTAGAGTTGGTTATCATAATCAGGTCCTTCTCATTAAGAGGACACTTACCGCTGATTCTCTTTCCGTTTACCCACACACCGTTGGTACTGTTATTATCCGCAATCACGTGTCTGCCGTTTTCGAAGTAAATCTGTGCATGCACCTTTGATACGCTGACGTGATTCAGGTGAATATCACAGCCTTCTTTTCTGCC
>JAZUAZ010000180.1:0-1731 GCA_045638245.1 Acutalibacteraceae bacterium
GTACCAGGGTGACTGATAGTGGATTGAAGCAGGATAATCACGCTTTGCTTCACCCTTCATCGCATACCACGAAAGATGAGGTACACGTATGGTCACACCAAGACAAGCCTGCCAGTCACCCTGATGCTTGTATGTTCTGAAATCACAGTCCCAACTTGTTACGCCGTAAAGCTCTGAAAGCATACCCTCATATCCAAACTGATGAACAGCGGACTGTGCCTGTTTTGCACTAGTAAATTCATGTCGGTTGCAAAGCATATCAATGCCGGGAAGCTTAAAGCTTCTGTATGAACGCATTGCCTCACCGAGTGCTGCAGTCTGTGAATTAAGTGTAGGCTCTTCCATCATATGTCCCGTAAGAGCAATACCATTTTCATTACACCATTCACCGACGGTATCGGCAAAGGATATTGCAAATAATTCAGCAATAAAATCGTGATATCTGTAACGGTATACAGACGGTGCTGAGCCGGGTTTATCCCAGAACACTTCAGGAAGAGTGTCAAGAATATCCTCGCCGTACATTTCTTTGTAAAGCTCAGGAACCTTATCAGTCCACGGCATTGTGATATCCATTTTATCAAATGAATTGTTAAGAACTCTTTTTCTTGTAAACTGAGGCTCGTCGGTAAAAATAGCGGGAATGGTTTTATCAAATTCATCGCCCACTTTGGCTTTATATTTTTCGTGGGTGACCTCAATAAACCTTTTAATAGCTTCGCAGTTCAAAGTGTCAATATATGTCTGATTGTTATACCAGCTCGAGGGCGTGTGTGTTTCAAGAAGGGCGTACCACTTTGTGCCTTCAGCTTCATCGTCTTCACTGATTTTTTTATATGAAGAAAGAAAGCCTTCATTATCAAGAACGACATCATAACAGGCAATAAGCTTTCCTTTTCCGCTTCTCCCACCCTCAGAACGGGAGGTGTTTACGGCATAATTTTCGGCTTCTCTGTACGGAGTGAAAAGAAGGCATCTGCCTCTGTATTTTTCATCTTTTGTCACAAGTCCGCCTGCAGCTCCCGAGGGCCATCTGTCCTCATCGTAAAGCCAGGCAAGCATTTCTTCACTTTTTGCCTTGTCAACAGTATCCTTGATAAGTTCCATATATTCTTCACCAAGATACTCGTTTTCAAGACCTGTTCTTACGTGTAGATGAAAGCCTCCGAGACCCATTTCCTTGAACACATCAATCTGACGGCACAATTCTTCTTTCGTAAGGTATGAATTAAGCGCCCAGAAGGGTGTTCCCCTGTATTCACTCGTAGGATTTCTGAAAAGCTTGTCAGAGAGCCTTTTTTCTATGTTTTTCTTATAAAGCATCAGTATCCTCCTTTTTATTTAAGTGTAAATTCGGCATTGTTATCCGAAAAGCCTTTATTGTTTCCGATAGTATCAAGAAGCATACTTCTCAGATCAATTTTTATTCCGTCTTTGCTGAGCTTCGGCTCTATTTTTTTAAGCACAAAAGAAGCTCTTGAAAGAATACCCGATAGGAAATTATACCCCGGTGTACCTTCAACATAAGGTCCGTCTCCCATAAATATGCTTACTCCGACTTCACCTACAAAATCAGCGAACTTTTTCTTGTCAAATTCTTTATCTCTTTTTATAAAAAGAAGCCTCTTGACTGTACCGACGGTGATTTTATCAAAGCGCTTTCTAGCGAATGCCTTCAGGTGCTTTACGATTCCCTTTCCGCCATTCAGTGCGCCCCTGATTCTTGCCACA
>JAZUAZ010000181.1:0-8814 GCA_045638245.1 Acutalibacteraceae bacterium
TTAAGCTTTTTAAAAAAAGCGTCATCGGCAAAACGAAGACATTTAAGCAGATAACCGACAAGCACAAGAAGGAGTATCGGCATTACTGCCTCAAATGAAAAACTGAATATTTCAGCCACAAAATCACACCTAATGTTTATTCTGTAATTATTTTATCACATCACAATAAGGTTTACAATACAGAGCAAGTAAAAAACAATCATATATGCAAAAAATCCGTTCACAACCGTGAACGGATTTCTGGTGAGGATGAGTGGGCTCGAACCACCGACCCCTTGCATGTCAAGCCCGCCTGACGGCGAAAATGACACATAACACCTTAAAATCACATGCAATTATGATTATTCTTTTATATTTTTTGTAAAGTTGTTGACACTTTTGTTTGATGTTTAAATCTGAAGAAAGTAAATTTAAATTTAAATATTTTTTTCCATTTCGTCAGTAGGTTCATAACTGATTTTCCAATCAAGACAAGAAGCTAAGACACCACAGTTAGTACAACGAGTACCAATATAAACCCACTTTACGTTTCCATTTTTTCTACGAATAAATCCAACTTTTAGATTATGTTCTTTTGAGGTTTTGCATATAGGGCACTTTAGAAGTCTAGGTTTAGCATCTTCCCACACCTCTTGGCAATCCAATAAAATCTTTTTTTCTCCGCATTTCGGACATTTAACCTGAATTGCTTCCTCGTCAAAATCAATGTGTAACACTAATGTTTCACATCCACAAGAATGGCATATAACAGATTTAATATCAATATCAAGGGCTTCGGTGTATTCCTTTAAATATTCGTCGATGTCATCCGCACAATCACCATGCCAATATGTTTTCGTTTTATCAATCATATCATAAACCTCCTCATATTCAACTTCTCGTCTCTATTTTAGCAAATAAAAATATAAAATACAAGATATGAAATACTCACACATATAATATTTTTTGTGAAAAGTATAAATTTGTTGACATTTTGTTGACACTTTGAGGTTATATTCAGCTTTCAAAGTATTTGTTGACAAAATAAAAAAATGCTTGAAAACGTAGTGTTTTCAAGCATTTTTTATTGGTGAGGATGAGTGGGCTCGAACCACCGACCCCTTGCATGTCAAGCAAGTACTCTGACCAACTGAGCTACACCCTCAAGTGCCTATGTATAATAACAGATTTCTCCTTTGTTGTCAAGTGAAAACACAAAAAAGACCGTCACGAAGGACGGTCAGTGGAAACTTATGCCTTTGCTTCACAGTACATACAGCGGTAAACTCTGTTTTCTCTGTCTGTAAGAGTGAACACCTGATCAAGCTCTTGCTCACAGGATGTGATACAACGGGGATTTTTGCACTTGAGTACACCGTGAAGCTTTTCGGGAAGATCAACGCTTCTCTTTTCAACAAGTACACTGTCTTTGATAACATCAATAGTTATGCCCGGGTCGATGTAACCGAGGGCTTCAAGATTGATCTCAATGTTACTGTCAATCTTGATGATGTCCTTCTTGCCCATCTTTTTGCTTGAAACGTTCTTGATGATTGCGATACTGCACTCAAGCTTATCAAAGCCGAGAAGGTTATATATTCTCATAGCATTGCCTGCTGTGATATGGTCAATTACAAGACCCTCTTTAATTGAATCTATATGCATTGTTCCTTCTCCTTTCAGTCTGCTTTTAAGCCGAGAAGCTCCATAATAAGAGCCATACGTACAAACTTACCGCAAAGCGCCTGCTCAAAATAACAAGCTCTGGGATCATCGTCAACATCAACGGAGATTTCGTTTACTCTGGGCAGCGGATGAAGAATTGCAAGGTCATCCTTAGCATTCTTAACAAGCTTTTCTCTAGTAAGAATATAACTGTCACGAAGACGGATGTACTCTTCTTCACTCAGGAAGCGCTCCTTCTGTACTCGTGTCATGTAAAGTACATCAAGCTCGGGAAGCACTGATTCGAGGTCAGTTGTCTGCACGTACTCGATACCGTTTTTCTGAAGAACATCCTTCTTTATGTATGAAGGAAGCTTAAGCTCATCGGGTGAAATAAGTACGATTTTTACATTTTCGTATCTTGAAAGAGCCTGAATGAGTGAATGTACTGTTCTGCCAAATTTAAGGTCACCACAGAATCCGATTGTGAAATTGTTGAGCTTACCCTTCTTTCTTCTGATTGTAAGAAGGTCGGTAAGAGTCTGTGTAGGATGGTTATGACCGCCGTCACCTGCATTGATAACAGGAATTTTTGAATGCATCGAAGCAACGAGAGGTGCACCCTCTTTAGGATGACGCATAGCAATAATATCTGCATAGCAGTTAACCATCTTTGTTGTATCGGCAACGCTTTCACCCTTTGTAGCTGATGAAGAGCCTGCATCGGAGAATCCGAGCACGTGACCGCCGAGTTCATACATAGCAGCCTCAAAGCTGAGTCTTGTTCTTGTTGAAGGCTCAAAGAAAAGGGTTGCAAGCTTCTTGCCGCGGCAAACCTGACTGTACTTTACAGGGTTTGCGATAATATCATCAGCGACATTAAGAAGACCGTCAATTTCCTCAACGGAAAGATCAAGAATATTTATAAGACTTCTCATTAGTTTGCGCCTCCGATCCAACTCTCATCGGACGGATTATCTCTGAACTTAAGAAGACGTGCGATGTCTTCCTTTTTGATATAGCCCTCTTCAGCAGCTACTTCAGCAACTGCATCAAGGTTTGAAAGTGAATAGTTAACTACATCTGCAGCAGCAAGTCTGTCGATACCCTTCTTCATACCGTAGGTGAAGATTGAAGCAATACCGAGAACCTCTGCACCAGCTTCGCGAAGAACCTCAACAACCTCAATAACACTACCACCTGTTGAGATAAGATCCTCAATAACAACTACCTTCTGACCCTTTTCGAGCTTACCCTCGATCTGATTGCCTCTGCCGTGATCCTTGTGACCTGAGCGTACATAACCCATAGGGAGGCCGAGAATATGACCTACAATAGCTGCATGAGCAATACCTGCAGTAGAAGTGCCCATAACTACTTCACAGTCAGGGAAATATTTAAGAATTGTTTTTGCAAGACCTGTTTCAACATCAGTCCTTACTGCGGGTGAGGTAAGAGTAAGTCTGTTGTCACAGTAGATGGGGCTCTTGATGCCGCTTGCCCATGTAAAGGGCTGTTCGGGGCGAAGGAAAACTGCACCGATTGAAAGTAAATCTTTAGCAATAAGCTTTTTCATTGTTAATCTATCCTTTCTTTTATATAAATATACTCTTTTATCAGCCTACGAATTCAGCAAGGCATCTTTCATATGCAGCAACGGGATCAGCTGCTGCAGTGATAGGTCTGCCGACAACAATGTAGTCTGAACCGATTCTGTTAGCCTCTGCAGGAGTCATAACACGCTTCTGGTCACCGATATCACCGTCTGCAAAGCGTACACCGGGAGTAATTGTAAGGAATTCCTTACCGCAGGTGTCGTGTACCTTCTGTGCTTCAAGGGGTGAGCATACAACGCCGTCAAGACCTGCATCTGCTGCATTCTTGGCATAGTGCATAACAACCTTATCAATAGGCTCTTTGATAAGAAGGTCGTTTTCCATGCTTTCCTGATCTGTTGATGTAAGCTGAGTTACAGCAATAAGGAGCGGTCTTGTTCCGTCGGGTCTTGTAAGTCCTTCAAGAGCGGCTTCCATCATTCTTTTTGTTCCGCCGGCATGAAGATTTGTAATATCAACGTCAAGATTTGAAAGCACTGACATTGACTTTTTAACTGTATTAGGTATATCGTGAAGCTTAAGGTCAAGAAAAATCTTATGTCCTCTTTCCTTGATTTCTTTTACGATTGAAGGACCTTCAGCATAGAAAAGCTCCATACCGATTTTTACAAAGGGTTTCTTTCCCTGGAACTTGTCAAGAAAATTAAGAACCTCCTGCTTACTACTGAAGTCACATGCAATGATTACGTCTTTTCCCATTAGTGAGCACCTCCGATAATTTCTGTAAGATTTGTTATATTATATTTTTCCATTGCCTTTGGTAAATCGTTGATAATATCACGGCAGGCAAAAGGATTTACTAAATTAGCCGCTCCGACCTGAACTGCAGTTGCACCTGCAAGCATCATTTCGATAACATCATTTGCAGAAGAAATACCGCCCATACCAACAATGGGGATATTTACCTTTTCATAAACCTGATAAACTGCTCTGAGAGCTACAGGGAGAATTGCAGGACCTGAAAATCCGCCCATTTTGTTATGAATAACAGGCTTCTTTGTCTTAAGGTCAATTCTCATACCTAAAAGTGTATTGATCATACTGATACCGTCCGCACCCGCTTCTTCGCAAGCAGCAGCAATTTCGGTTATATCTGTAACATTCGGAGTGAGCTTTGCGAGTACAGGCTTGGTTGTTACCTCTTTAACAGCTTTGATAACCGCCGCAGCCCCCTCAGCCGATACGCCGAAATTCTTTCCACCCGCATGAAGATTAGGACAACTGATATTGATTTCAAGAATACCTACCTGCTCCTCTTTATCGAGAAGTGACGCGCATTTCTGATATTCTTCTATTGAGAAACCACCGACATTTGCAATTACCTTTTTGTTATAAACCGCTTTAAGCTTGGGAAGCTCTTCAGAAATAACCTTTTCAACACCGGGATTCTGCAGACCGACCGAGTTTATCATACCCATAGTACACTCTGCAATTCTGGGAGTAGGGTTACCGAAACGACCTTCAAGAGTTGTACCCTTAAAAGAAATTGAGCCGAGACAGTTTATATCATAAAGCTCAGCGTACTCATAACCGAAGCCAAATGTACCCGATGCAGGAATTACCGGATTATCAAGCTCTAACCCTAAAAGGTTAACCTTTGTGTTTACCATATAATCTCCTCCCTTAAAAGTACAGGACCGTCCTTGCAGATTCTCTTATTGCCGTACTTTGTTTTGCAACTGCAACCCATGCAAGCACCAAATCCGCAACCCATTCTTTCTTCAAAACTGTATTCACCGGAGCCTACTGCAGTCTTTTCAATTGCTCTGAACATCGGCATTGGTCCACAGGTATAGAAGTATGTATATTCTATTTCCTTCATAGCATCGGTAACAAAGCCCTTGACACCTACTGATCCGTCAACGGTTGTCACAATTGTTTCTGCACCAATTGCTTCAAAATCTACCTTACAGAAGATTTCATCAGCCTTATTGAAGCCGAGAATAACTGTCGGCTTTTTACCTTCAGCGATAAGTCTCTTACAGAGTCCGTACATAGGAGGAATGCCTACACCGCCGCCGATAAGCAAGGGAGTATCTCCGCTCTTTGTTACGTCAAATCCGTTTCCAAGACCTACAAGAACGTCACATTTATAGCCGACAGACCAGTGCGACATCTTTTCGGTACCTTCACCTACAACCTTGTATATGATGGTGACTGTTGTTTCATCCCAGTCAAAAACCGAAATTGGTCTTCTTAAATAACAGCCTTCAACAGTAAGATTAACAAACTGACCCGGAGCCGTAAGAGCTGATGTGTCACCCTCAAGCACCATACGGAATACGCTTTCAGTAAGCTGTTCGTTTTTTAAAACCTTATATATTCCCTGATACATATTTACTGTTCCTTTCAATCAAAATATCTGTTTACCGCCTACGTAAGTATGAAGAATTCTTCCCTTTACTTTTTTACCTGTAAACGGAGTAGCTCTACCCATTGAATAAAACTCATCGGGGTTGATTTCGTATTCATCGTTGAGATCAATAACAGTAAAATCTGCACTCTCTCCGATTTCTGTACCTCCGCTGATTCCGAAACGTTTTCTCGGATTTATCGCAAGAAGCTCTACTAACTTTTCCAAGGAAATGATTTCTTTAAGAACAAGTTCGGTATAAAGAATCGGGAAAGCAGTTTCAATACCTACAATACCCATTGCACTTTTTTCGAGCCCCCTGCCCTTTTCTTCAGCACTGTGGGGTGCATGATCAGTTGCAATCATATCAATTGTGCCATCCTTGATTCCCTCGATAAGAGCAAGTCTGTCTTCCTCTGAACGAAGAGGAGGATTCATTTTAAAGCGACCGTCTTCCTGTAAATCCTTATCGGAAAGCACAAGATAATGAGGGCCTGTTTCACAGGTAATATCAACACCTTCGGCCTTTGCCTTTCTGATTATATCAACACTTTCTTTAGTTGATATGTGACAGACGTGGTACGGACACCCTGTCTTTTTAACAAGCTCAATATCTCTTGCTATCTGCTCCCACTCACTCTCGGAGCAAATGCCCCTATGACCGTGAGCTTTTGCGTATTCACCATCGTGGATATAGCCACCCTTAAGAAGCTCATTAACCTCACAGTGTGCAACAATCATTTTACCGAGAGTCTTTGCTTTGAGCATAGCTTTTTCCATAAGCTCATCACTTTGTACTCCTCTGCCGTCATCTGAAAACGCAATTACATTCTCAGACATAGCATCCATATCCGAAAGTTCTTCTCCCAACTGTCCGACAGTTATTGAGCCATAGGGATATACGTTTATGCAAGCATCTTTTTTAATAATATCGAGCTGCTTTTGAAGATTTTCCTTACTGTCCGGAACGGGATTAAGGTTAGGCATACTACAAACTGCAGTATATCCACCGTGAGCAGAAGCAAGTGTTCCGGATTTTATCGTCTCTTTATAAGAAAAACCCGGCTCACGCAAATGAACATGTACATCTGCGAAACCGGGAAAAATATAATATTCTGAAAAATCGGAAACAGTACCACACGCTTCGTTTTCGGAAACAATAATACCGTTATTTACGGATAAAGGAAGAGTTGAAAAAGCACCGCTTTGATATATAGCTTTTGCTTTAAAAATACCGTTCATGCTTTAACCTCCTGATTTCATAAAAAAAGAACCTGCAATAGCAAGGTTCGTCACAGAATATATGACGAAAAGCCTTGGCACCCTGCCGTTCTTTTCTTTCCGTATTCATTTCAAATAATTCTATCATACACTATTTGAATTGTCAATGGAAATAATCAAAATAATAAAACATAATTTTTACATTTTTATTGATATGATTTAATTTTTTATTTATAATAATATTAAACTTATAAGGAGGTATCTAATATGAAAATAACCGTAAAAGCTTATGCAAAAATCAACCTGATGCTTGATATACTTTCCCGCCTCGAAAACGGATACCACGACCTTTTTATGATTATGCAATCAGTCGGTCTTTACGACGAAGTAACGGTTACAACCAATCTTTCTAAAAGTATTTCCATCAGCTGTAACATAGAAGCAATACCCTGCAACGAGAAGAATATAGCTTATAAAGCTGCGGAAGCGTTTTTCAACAGTACAAATACAGAAAATTGCGGAATAGATATACATATCGAAAAGAGAATTCCTCATGCTGCGGGCCTTGCAGGCGGAAGTGCTGACGGTGCGGCCGTAATTGTAGCTCTCGACAAACTTTTCGGTACCAATCTTAAAGAAAAACAACTAATAGAAATCGGTGCTAAAGTAGGAGCAGATGTTCCTTTTTGCATTCTTGGCGGTACTATGCTCGCGCAATATACCGGCACTGTGCTTTCTCATCTGCCTGACCTTAGTGAAAAGTACGTTATAATTGTAAAACCGAATCAGGATGTCTCAACAGCAAAAGCTTATGCGGCTTTTGATACCGCTGAAAGAGTGCGGCATCTTGACATAAAAAATATGTTGATGGCAGTTATAAATGATGATTGGAAAATTATTAGCGAAAAGGTTGCAAACGTTTTTGAACAATTTATTGAAGTTACAGACCGGACTGTTGTTAAAGGTATTATGAGAACGCACGGGTGTCTTTGCTCTTGTATGAGTGGCAGCGGACCAAGTATTTTCGGCATTTTCGATAGCTCCGAAAATGCTGAAAAGTGTCTGTCTGAACTAAAAAAAGATTTCCCTGATTCTTTTCTTTGCACCACAGTTACCGATGGTTGCTTAGTATTGTAATTTTCAAACAGTATAATAAAAAGACCTACCTCATCAGGTAGGTCTTTTACATTACAAAAGGTTAAATAATCGAAATTATTTAAGAGTTGCCTTTGCGCCAGCTTCTTCAAGCTTCTTAGCAGCAGCTTCAGCATCGTCCTTTGACATTGCTTCCTTGATAACCTTGGGAGCACCGTCAACAGCTTCCTTAGCTTCCTTGAGGCCAAGGCCTGTAAGTTCACGAACAACCTTGATAACGCCGATCTTGTTAGCGCCAACTTCTGTAAGTTCAAGGTCGAATTCTGTCTTCTCTTCAACAGCAGCAGCTTCAGCAGCTACGGGACCAGCAGCAACAACTGCAGCAGCAGCTGATACGCCGAATTCGTCTTCTACAGCGTGTACGAGTTCTGAGAGTTCAAGAACTGTGAGAGTCTTAAGTTCTTCAATAATAGCAGTAATTTTTTCTGATGCCATGGTATTTTACCTCCAAATAATGTAAATTTAAATTTAGATTATGCTTCTTCAGCAGGTGCTGCAGCTTCCTCTGCAGGAGCTTCAGCGGGAGCAGCTTCGCCGTCTTTATCAACAATAGCCTGGATAGCACGTGCGAATGCTGAGATGGGTGCCTGGAATGCACCGAGAACGTTTGCAAGAAGGATTTCTCTTGAGGGAAGCTTTGCAAGACCTGAAATCTTTTCAAGGCCGATTACTTCCTTATCGATAAAGCCGTTCTTAATTTCGAAATTCTTGTGTCCGTCTGCGAACTTGCTGAGAATGCGAGCTGCAGCAACGTAATCATCTGCACTTGTTGCGATAGCTGTTGTGCCGTCGAGTACAGTTTCAAGACCGTTGAGTTCAGTGTTT